>JAURJO010000167.1 GCA_030832235.1 Verrucomicrobiota bacterium | reverse complement strand
GTTGAACGTTTAAAAACGGGCCGAACGGCCGCGTCTGAAAACATTCAAAGCGCTGACCCCGTGGGGGAGGTCGCGAAGTTCGGGACGGCTTAACGTCTTTCCCACTCATCCGCACCGTCAGCGAAATCCGCGGTTAAAAGTCCGCGGCGTTCCAAAACACCTCCGAAGTTCGAGCCCGCGCACGCATCCGAGGCGGGCCCTCCTTCGCCGGGCCTACGGAGGGTACACAGCCTCGGCTACACCCAAGGCGGCGTGATTCGTGCCCCTTCGTGTCCATTCGTGGTTCATCGGTTTGTTGAGGACGAAAAGGCCAAGCGACCAAGGAATCGAATCCGTGTGTATCCGTGTCGATCCGTGGTTTCCCCGTCGCGAAGCGATCACGGAGTGCGTCGAACCCGGGCGGACTTGAAAAAGAAGGACCTCGAATTTCGAAGAGCCTTTCAGGCTATTCCTCCCATCCGCACCGTCAGCGAAATCCGCGGTTAAAAGTCCGCGGTGTTCCAAAACACTTCCGACGGTCGAGCCCGCGCACGCATCCGAGGCGGGCCCTCTTTCGCCGGGCCTACGGAGGGTACACGGCCTTGGCTACACCAGAGCGGCGCCAACCGAAAACGGCCCGCGCGGGGTGCAGTTTAAACGCCGACGATCCGGCCGGAGGAATCACCGATGCGGGTAACGCCGGTGACTCCCATGCGATCGACCATCCCGAGGAACAGGTTGCTCATCGGCTGGCCGCCGAGACGCACGTGACGTCCCGGGTTGAGCGTGCCGCCACCTCCACCCGCGAGAACAATGGGCAGGTTATGGTGTGTGTGCCGGTTGCCGTCGGAATTACCACACCCGTACACGATCATCGAGTTGTGCAGCACGGAGCGGCCGTCGACGTCCTTCTTCGCCTCGAGCCGGCCGAGGAAGCGCGCGAAACGCTCCATGTAGTAGCGGTCGATGCGCGCGATCTTGTCCATCAGGTCGGCGTCGTTGCGGTGGTGCGAGCAGTAGTGATGCCCCTCGGGGATCCCGATCTGGGGATACGGCTTGTTGCTGCCGTCGCCCGCGAGCAGGAGGGTCGCCACGCGGGTCGAGTCGGTCTCGAACGCCAGCGCGAGCAGATCGTACATGAGATCCATGTGGTCACCGTAGTCGGATGGGATGCCCGCGGGGGTCTCCATCCCGGGCTGCGGCAGCGCGCCGAAACGCTCGGTGCGCTCGATGCGACGCTCGATCTCCCGGACACCCGTCAGGTACTCGTCGAGCTTGTCGCGGTCACGGCCGCCGAGCTGGCGCTGCAGCGCCCGCGCGTCGTACATGACGTAGTCGAGCAATGAACGCTGCGTGCGCTGGCGCGCCTCAAAATTGCTCTGCCTCTCGCCCGGCGCGCCGCTGCCGAACAGACGCTCGAAGACGAGACGCGGGTTCGGCTCCGGCGCCACCGGCGTGTTGGGTGACGACCACGCGAGGTTGTACTGGTACGCGCAGGAGTAGCCGGAGTCACAGCGGCCCGACTTGCGCACGGCATCGCAGGAGAGTTCGAGCGAAGGGAAGCGGGTGGCGTGGCCGATCTGTTGCGCCACGATCTGGTCGACCGAGACGCCGACCCGGATGTCGGTGCTGTCGGTCTTCCGCGCGCGTTCGCCGGTGAGGAAGGTCGCGTTGGCTCGCGCGTGGTCGCCGGCGCCGTCGTTGCCCGCGGTGGCATTCTTGTGGTCTAGCCCGCCCAACACCTGGATCGAACCCTTCAGGGGGGCGAGCGGCTCCATCGTGCGGCCCAGTTGAAAATTCGCCCCCTCGCCGGTCGGCCACCAATTGTCCTGATGCGCACCGTTGGGGAAGTAGACGAAAGCCATGCGCAACGGGGCGCCTCCGGGCGTGACACCGAGGGCCGGACCACCGGCCGCCGCGGGGGACGATCCGCGCAAGGCGGTCTCGAAGAGGGGAAGGGTCAGGCACGCACCGACTCCGCGAAGGAAGCGCCGGCGGGTCACGGCGGCATCGGAAGCGCGGGCAACGACGGGAAAGGCAGGGGTCTTCATCGGTGGGCGGGTAACAGTGAAAACGTGCGGGAATTATCGGTTTCGTCCAACGCGGAATTCCGGCCGACAACCTCAGGGCGCGCGGGACAGCGCGGCCCCGGCGGGCGTGACCCGACGCCGCTGGAAAGCCGGTGACTCGATCACGCCCAGCAACGCGATCGACATCCGGCCGCCACCGTCGAGCAGTCCTCGGGTGATCCCGTCGATCGTGTGGCTGTCGTAGTGCTCGATCCCGCGTCCGAGCGCGTAGGTGAATAGCTTCTCCGTGAAGCAGCGGTACACGTCGGTCGCGCGCTCGCGGGCGATGATCCGCTTCAGCTCCCGGATATCGGCGAAGCGCTCGCCGGTGATGAGCTCGCCCGCGGGTTCGATCGGCTGACGGGCATCGGTATCGCGCCAGCCTCCGAGCGCGTTGAAGTTCTCCAGCGCGAGCCCGAGCGGATCCATGCGCGAATGGCAGGAGTGGCACAGCTTGTTGGAACGATGGGCAGCGAGCATTTCGCTCAGCTTCGGCTCACGGCCCTTGAACTCCTTCCGCGCCTCCTCGAGGTCGGGCACGTCCGGCGGGGCCGGCGGTGGAGGCGTGCCCAGGATGTTGTCGAGGATGAACACCCCGCGTTTCACCGGCGAGGTACGCGTGGGGTTCGAGGTCACGGCGAGAACGGTGCCCTGTGTGATAACACCGCCGCGCGGGCTGCCCGGCGGCAACGTTACCTTGCGGATCTCGTCGCCCTCGACACCCGGGACACCGTAGTGCTCCGCGAGGCGGGCGTTGAGGAAGGCGTAGTCGGAATCGACCAGCTCCAGCAGGCTGCGGTCTTCGCGCAGGATATGCTCGAAGTAGGCCTCGGTCTCGGAGCGCATGAGCCGCCGGAAAGCGCCGTCGAACTCAACCCGGCCGTCGCGGTTCGGCCGCGCGTTCGGCCCGAGGACGACGCGCGCATTGATCGGCACCGACTCCACGTCACGGGCCTGCAGCCATTGGCCGGAGAAGTTGCGCACGAAGGCCTGCGCCTTCGGATCACGGACCATGCGGTCAACCTGCGCGCGGAGGTTGCGTCGCAGTTCTCCGCGGCCGGCGAGCTTGAACAACTCGTCATCGGGCATCGTCGACCAGAGGAAATAGGAAAGGCGCGAGGCCAGGGACCATTCGTCCAACGACGCGTGCGGGCCAGCGGAGGCTCCCGGCTCGGAGGTCTCGACGCGGAAGAGGAACCGCGGCGACGCGAGCACCGCCATCATGGCGCGCCCGACCCCCTCCTCGAAAGTCCGACCTTCTCCCGAGTAGGTCTGACGGGCGATGCCGACGAGGCGTTCCACCGCGGCGGGCTCGAGCGGACGACGAAAAGCCCGCGTCGCGAACACGCCCAGCAACTCACCCGCGCGCCGGTCGCGTTCCGCCGGATCGGCGCCGACGGCCGGACCGGGGAAGAAGCGCGCGTGATTCTCGGGGGCGATCCAATGCTGCGGGCTGAGCGGGCCGCGCACGGTCACCGACCCCACCCGCATCGTCACGCTGGTCTGCCCCTGCACGCTCTGGGGGCGTCCGGCGGCGGCGGTTCCCTCATCGGCGGGTTGGAGCGGCTCAACCTCGAAGGAAATCACGTGGCGGCCCGGCCGCCACTCGACCTCGAACTCACGCCGGAGCGGACGACGTTCCGACCACACGACGAGTTCGCTGAACTTTTCCTCACCGTCGATCCGCGCAATGAGCCGGCAGCGGCTGCCGTCGAAGTCGAAGGTGCCGCGCGACTCGAGATCCATGATGACCTGATAGCGGTCCGCCTGATCGACCTCGAAGGAGCGGGAAACGGTGACGGCCCGGCGGGCGTTGAGCTGGTCGCCGGCGCCGGGGCCGCCCTGCGCCCGGAAATCGCGACCGGCGAACACACGCTCCCGCACCACCCGAGCGACCTTCGGCACGGCCTTCTCGACAATGGTCTCCGCCGCCGCGAGGTATTTTTCCAGCAGCAGCGGCGAGACCGTGAGCACCTCGCCGTTGTTGTCGAAGCCGTTGCCGGTGTCGTCGGGCGGAAACTCCACCTCGCTGTTGAAATCAAAGCCCGTGAGATCGCGGATCGTGTTGCGGTATTCGACGCGGTTGAGGCGCCGCGGCGCCACGCGTCCCGGATCGGGATCGGCCGGGTCGATGCCGAAGGCCTCGTACTTGATCCAACGGGAGAGCGTCTCAATCTCGGCGGGCGAGGGCCGCGCGGCGCCTTCCTCGCGCGGCGGCATGAGGCCCGCGCGGACGTTCTTGAGCACGGCGAACCAGACGTCGTGACGCCGCACGAGCTCGGCATCGGAACCCAGCTCGTCGAGGGAGACACCGCCCTTGCGGATGCCGCCGCCGTGGCAATCGAGGCAGTACTTCGCCAGCAGCGGCTCGACGGTAGATCGGAAATTGCGCGCGGGATCGGATTGAGCCGTCGACACCAATGCCGTCAGCACGGCCCAGAAGGGGGCGGAGCGGAGGCGAAGGGCGGGGCGCAGCATGGTGGCGTTGATCTTTTGACGAAACAGCGGGGGATGAGGTGACGCTGAATGTTTACCCATGGAAGGCAACCGGCACCCGCGGCAACCTTAACTCAGGTCGCGCAGGCTCCCGAACTCGGGGTCGAAGAGCCGCCGGTGGGTCCTTACGATCATGCCATCGGTGAGGCCGGCCAGCCAATCGCAGATGCGCCGGGCCTTGGCGGCCTCGCCCTCCGCCGCGTCGATGAGACGTCCCACGCGGGGCGGCAGGATGTTAATGACGCGCGGACCGCGCTCGACGTAGTTGCGCCAGCAGGAGTCCCAGAGCTGGAACAACACGCGGCGCGCCTTGTGTTCCATCTGCTGCAATTGGGGGCTCTCGAAGATGATGTCGTTGGCCATCTTCTTGTAGAAGGCGGCCTCGCGCTCGACCGAAGGGGCCACCACGAGCTCGAAGCGGTAGCGGTGCGTGGCGCCTGACATGAAGTTTTTCCGCTCCCGGAGCCGGCTGGCGGTGATGAACGCTCCGATGCGTTGGGAAAACACGTTCTCCAGCCGGTCGGCGCGGATCGCGTTGATCACCTGCTCGAGCCAACGCTGGCGTTCGGCGTCGATCCCCTCCCCCGCCGCCCACTGCTCGATACGCTCGATGGTGAGGAAACCGGCCTTCACACCGTCGACGATGTCATTGACCGAATACGCCGCGTCGTCGGCCCAGTCCATGATCTGGCACTCGATGCTCTTGAACGAGTTCAGCCCACCGCCGGAAAGGAGATCGGCCGGGATCGCCGCGCCGCCGAAGACAAAAGACCGGTGGCGCTCCTGAGCGTCGTACAGGAAGTAGCGCGTGGGCGGCGCCGGATACTCGCGGAAGAGCAGCTTGTACTTCAGTACTCCGTCGAGCAGCGCCCGCGTGGGCTCCATGCCGCGCACCCCCGCCTCGTTCTGGTACATCGTCTCGGTGAGCAGATGGAGAGTCTGCGCGTTACCCTCGAAGCCGCCCCAAGACGCCATCAGTTCCTGCAATGTGCGCTCGCCTGAATGCCCGAAGGGAGGATGCCCGAGGTCGTGGGCGAGGCAAACCGCCTCGACCAGGTCGCTGTCGATCGTGAAGTCAGGCTCGAGCGGAGCACCGCGCGACTGCAGGTAGGTGCAGATCGACCGCCCGATCTGAGCCACCTCCATCGAGTGGGTGAGCCGTGTGCGGTAGAAGTCGTACTCACCCGAGAGAAAAACCTGCGTCTTCGACTGCAGCTTTCGGAAGGCGTGCGCGTGGATGATGCGGTCGCGGTCGATCTGGAAAGGCGTGCGGTAATCGCGTCGGCGCTCGCCGCCGCTGCGCTCGCGGTCGAAGTCCTGGTAGAAACGATTGTTGTTCACGGTCCGCCGCAAGGGGACGCCCACGTCCCGCCGATGTGAAGGGCAAAAGCCGCGGCCGAGAAAACGGCCGCGGCGCCCCCGTTCGCGGGAAAGCACCCGGCCGATTTGGCGTTTGAACCGGATCGGGGCGACCGTGTGCTTCCCACCGCACCCCGGAACTATGCCCACCCCCGCCCAACGCCGCCGCCTCGAGCGCGCCGCCCGCGCCGTCGCCAAGAATTCCTATTCGCCCTATTCCGAATTCCGCGTGGGTGCCGCGATCCTGACGGAGTCCGGACGCGTGTACGCCGGCTGCAACGTGGAGAACGCGTCCTACGGGCTCTGCAATTGCGCCGAGCGCACGGCGATCTTCACCGCGGCGGCGGAGGGTGCGCGGCGGATCCGCGCCGTGGTCGTCTACACACCGACCAAGCAACCCACCCTCCCCTGCGGCGCCTGCCGGCAGGTGATCAACGAATTCGGCCCCGACGCGGTCGT
>JAURJO010000166.1 GCA_030832235.1 Verrucomicrobiota bacterium | reverse complement strand
GCCATGCGGCAGTTCGCGCTCGAAGTGGGTCCGAAGGACGTGGTGTTCATCCACGTCACGTTGGTCCCTTACCTCAACGCCGCCGGTGAGCTGAAGACCAAGCCCACGCAGCAGTCGGTCGCCAAGCTGCGCGAGATCGGCATCCAGCCGCACGTGCTGGTGTGCCGCACCGACCATCCGCTGGACCACGATCTCCGCGACAAGCTCTCGATGTTCTGCAACGTGCCGGTGAAGGGCGTGATCGAGTGCCGCGATGTCGCCCATTCGATCTACGAGCTGCCGCTGGCCTTGCAACGCGAGGGCATGGACCAGCTCGTGCTCGATTTGTTCGGGCTGAAGAACCCGCCGCCGAAGCGGAATCTCTGGGAGGAGATCGTCCGCCGTATCCTCAACCCGCGCCACGAGGTCACCATCGGCGTCGTGGGCAAGTACATCGAGCTGCAGGACGCCTACAAATCCGTCTACGAGTCGATCACGCACGCCGGCATCGCGCACCAGTGCAAGGTGAACATCCGCCGCATCGACGCGGAGGACCTGGAGAAGCGGAACGGCCTTTCGCTGCTGCACGGGCTCGACGGCATTCTGGTTCCCGGCGGCTTCGGCGATCGCGGCACCGAGGGTAAGATCGCCGCCGCCCGTTATGCGCGTGAGAAAGGCGTGCCTTACTACGGCCTCTGCCTTGGTCTGCAGATCGCGGTGATTGAGTTCGCGCGCAACGTCCTCGGACTCAAGGGCGCCAACAGCACCGAGTTCGACCCCGCCTGCGCCCACCCCGTCATCAACATGATGGAGGAGCAGAAAAAGATCATCGATAAGGGCGCCACCATGCGGCTCGGCAGCTACGAGTGCGCCCTCACGCCCGGCACGCTCGCCCACCGGGCTTACGGCGCCGACAGCGTTCGCGAGCGCCACCGGCACCGCTTCGAGGTGAACAACGCCTACGTCGACCGCCTCAAGCGCGCCGGGATGGTCGTCAGCGGCCTCAACCCGCGCCGCAACCTCGTCGAGGTCATCGAACTCAAGGGCCACCCTTGGTTCCTCGCCACGCAGGCCCACCCCGAGTTCCAGTCCAAGCCGAGCAAGGCCCACCCGCTCTTCGCCGCCTTCATCGGCGCCGCGTTGCGCGGCAAGCGGAAGCGCCCGGCCCGCCGCGCGCGCAAGTGAGTGCCGCATCCGCCGCACCGATGCTCTTCGATCCGCGCCGTCTGCTGCTGATCGCCGGGCCGTGCTCGCTCGAGAACGAGACCGTCTGCCGCGCGGTGGCGGGTACGCTCGACGGCCTGCGCCGCGCGCATCCGGAGCTGAATCTCGTCTTCAAGGGCTCGTTCGACAAAGCCAACCGCACGTCGCTCGCGGGCGAGCGCGGCACCGGCCTCGAGGCCGGCCTCGCGCTCCTCGCGCAGGTGAATCGTGAAACTGGGTTCCCGGTGCTCACCGACGTGCACGAGACCGCGCAGGTGGCGCGGGTGGCGGAGGTGTGCGACGTGATCCAGATCCCGGCCTTTCTCTGCCGGCAGACCGATCTGCTGCTGGCCGCCGCCGCGACCGGGCGTGTGGTCAACGTGAAGAAGGGCCAGTTCCTTTCGCCCGCCGAGATGACGCACGTCGCCGCCAAACTGCGTGAAGGCGGCGCGCGCGAGGTGTGGCAGACCGAGCGCGGCACGACTTTCGGCTACCAGAACCTCGTGGTCGACATGCGCGCGTTCCCGATCATGGCGCGCAACGGTTACCCGACCGTCTTCGACGCCACGCACGCCGTGCAGCTGCCGGGCGCAGGGGGAGGCCGCAGCTCCGGCCAGCGGGAGTTCGTGCCCACGCTCGCGCTCGCCGCGCTCGCGGCCGGCGCCGACGGCCTCTTCATCGAGACGCACCCCGATCCCGACCGCGCGATCAGCGACGGTCCCAATATGATCCCGCTCGCGGAGCTGCCCGCGCTGGTGCGCCGCTGCCTCGCGATCTGGCGCGCGGCGCGGTCCTGAAAAGCGGGAAACTGTGATAGGTTGATTCCCGGGGTAGGCGGGCGAAGGTCACGGCCTGAATCCGGTTCGCGGTAGCCGCGGTCGGTGACCGCGGAGAGTTCTCATGGTGATTCCGAACCTTCCAATCCGGGTACAACCACGGATGGACGCGGATAAACACGGATACGACGCCCCGCCTTTTGCGCGTTTTGAGCCTTTTGGCGGCCACATCCGTGCATGGCCGCGAGGAGGCGCAGAAAACGCAAGGGACCCGGCCGGGCGGCGGCCGGTTTGAAACCGCCGTCCGGTTTGCAGGCGGCCGTTCCCGCGGAAGACCGGTCAGAATCGGCCGCTGACGCCCACGTTCAGACGAGATCCGTACAGTTCGCTCATCAGGATGTGGCGCTTGGTGACATGCCACCAGTCGGGCGAGTTGTTGAAGACGTTGATGAAATCCACGTACACGGTGAGCGCGGGGCGCACGCGGTACTGGAGGTTCACGTCGACGGTCGGGTCGTCGAACACCCGCGTCTGCGAAACCGGCAGCGGGCTGTAGCCCGAGAGGTAGCCGCTCTTGTAGTGGTAGGTGACGCGCGTCTCGAGGCGTCCCCAGACGACGGCGCCGCCGATGTTCCACGTGCGCGGCACGAAGTTCGCCAGCTCGGTGGCGCCGCTCGCGTAGCTGCCTTCGGTCTGGAGTCCGGTGTAGTTGGCGAAAACCGAAGCGCGGTCGAAGGGCTTGGGCAGGAAGCGCAGCTGCTGGCTGTACCCGAGCTCGGTGCCCCGCACAAACGCCGAGCCGAGGTTGCCGGTGGTGGTGAGCTCGAAGTTCTCATAGCGGCCGTTGAACCCGTTGCCCGCGCCGCCGCCGATCATCACGAGCGAGGATGCGATGAAGTTGGAGATGTCCTTACGGAAATACCCCGCCGAGAAGACGCCGGCCGGCTCGATGTAGTATTCCGCCGAGAAATCATAGTTGCGGGTGAACTGCGGTTTCAGGCCGGGATTGTTCTGGCTCACGCGGCCGAGCCCGCTGCCGTCGGTGAGGTACGACACGGTGGTGTTGGGCACCACGGCGCTGAGCGCGGGCCGGGCGCCGCTGGTCGAGTAGCTGGCGCGCAGCAGGAAGTTGGCCGTCGCGTTGTACCGCAGGTGCAGGCTCGGAAACCACTTCTGGTAGCTACGATCGACGCGCACGCTGGTCTCCGTCGGACTCTTCGGATCGGCGTACGCGCCCACGCCGCCGACGTCGGTGTGCTCGAAGCGCGCGCCGCCGAGGATGTTGAGCCGGCCGATGTTCACGGTCGCCTGCGCGTAGCCCGCGGTGACGGTCTCGGAGACGATGCGCGGGATCGCCTTGGTGCTCACGGTGGTGCCCGAGGCGGGCCAGTAGGCGGGGTTGGCGCGGTAGGAGGCGTCGGCGAGGCGGTAGTCGAACGTGTCGCGCATCATCATCAGGTTGTTGAACACGCTGTAGTTCTCCGAAGCCGGGGCCAGGAACTGGGCGATGTTGTCGTCATTCAGCCCGGTCGCGGCGTTGCGGCCCTGCACGCCGTCGGCGCCGGTGTAGTTCCAGACGGGACGGTAGGAATTGATCCACCAGCGGTGCTGGTTGCGCAGCTCGCCGCCGGTCTTCAGCGCGAACACCAGCCCGCCGATGTTCACGCGGCGCAGGTAGTCCGCGCGGAGGTTGCCCATCTCCTCGCGAGTGACGTCCGGCTGTTCAAAGCGCGAAGCGAGGTAGTTCCGGAAGTCGCTGCCGACGCCGATCGTCGGTCCGTAGGTCTGGGAGAAGACGGGACGAGTGCTGTCGCGCGACGAGTCGTAGCCGACGCCGACGCCGCCGGTGAGCGTCGGGCTGAAGCCCCAGAAATTGTTGTCGTAGGAGGACGGGTTGAACGAGGCCGCCACGGTGAGGCGCGAGTCGGTCCAGTCCTTCCGCACATCGAGGCCCACCTTGTACTGGTGAGAGCGCTTCACCTCGTGCGCGGAGCGGTTCAGCGCGGTGACGTGCAGCAGCTCGTTGAAGGTGTCGGTGAAACCGGGAGCTATCCCCGCGGGCTGGTTGGTCGCGTCGCGGGGGATGGCGCCAGCCTCGATCTGCGCGCGGCTCACCTTCGTGTAATCCGCCACACGGTTGGTGGAGGTGAGGTTCCAGTCCACGCGATCGTTGTCGGCCGCGTAGTAATTGAGCGCGGCGCTGAGCCCGACCCGCAGGGTGCGGTCGACGCGGTACTCGAATTTCCCGGAGAGGCCGCCGCGAACGCGCGTGTTCACGTCGTTGAGCTGACGGGCCTGCGTGCTGATCAGGTTGTCGGCGTTGGGGCGCGACATCTGGATACGGTCGCGGGCGTTGGTCGTCTGCGAGTATGAGCCGGAAAACGAGACGCCGTAGCGCCGGTCGGGGCCGAAGGCATCCATGAAGGTGACGGCGGCGGTGGGGCCGTACTTGCCGAGGTCGATCGGCGCGAGCTGCTGGCGCACCATCTTGCCGTTGCGGTAGGTGTTGAGGTTGATGCCCCCGCGGTAGGTGAGCACGCGCTGGCGGAAGTCGAAGGCCGACTTGGTGACGAGGTTGACGGCACCTCCGAGGGAGTCGGCCGGCTGGTCAGGCGTGTTCCCCTTGGTGACCTCGATCTCCTTGATGAAGTCGGCGGGGATTTGGTCGATGAGCGCGGCGCGGTCACCCTGTGGAGTGAAGCCCGCGATCGCGCCCGCCATGCGCGCGCCGTCGAGCGATACGGCGTTGAGCTCGGGCGGGGCTCCGCGAAGGCCGATGCCCACGATGTCGCCGGCCTCCTTCGTGACCGCGACGCCGGTGAGGTTCTGCAGGAAGTTGCCGATGTTGCCGTCGGCGACGTTGCCGTAGGCGTCCATCGAGACGACGTTCATCACGTTGTCCGCGACACGCTGGCGCGTGATGGCGGCGGCGTTGCCCTCGCGCTGCCCCGCGACGGTGAAGGCCTCCAGCTTGTACACCGCGGAATCGAGCGCGACGGTCAGCGTGGCGGTCGCCCCCGCGGCGACCTGCACCTCGGACTCCTGCGGATCGAGTCCGGTGTAGAACACCCGCACGCGCTGGCGCCCGGCGGGGACGCGCGCGAGGGAGAACGAGCCGTCGCGCTGCGTGACGGCGGCGAGCTCCGTGCCGGTGACGCGCACCTCGGCGCCGCCGAGGAAGTCGCCGGTCTTCGCGTTGCGGACGGTGCCGGCGATCTCGCCGGTGGCACCGGACTGGGCCGGCAGGCCGTTGGTCAGAGCGAGCGAGCCAAGCAGGCACGCGACGCGGAGTAAAAGTCCGGACAGGGCCGGGAGGTGGCGGGGGGTTCTCATACGGGGAAAGCTTCGGCGCGGAACCGGGCGGGGCGGGGAAAACGGGACCGCGCGCTCCGTTCGTCGCAGCGTGCGCCGGCACTGTCAACGGACGACATTCTTTCCAAGGGTTGGCGGGTGGTGTCCGCGACTGCTTCGCGATCGGCGCTTGAGTCGCGGGGGCGCCCCGTCGAGCCTCGCGCGCCCATGAGCACCCCCTCTTCCCCCGCGCCCCGTGTCGTCAACGCCGTGAAGGAAAAAATGCGCCGCGGCGAGGCGGTCGTCGGCATGATGGTGTGGTCGGGCAACGTGGAGACCGCGGTGCTCGGCGCGCAGCTGGGTTTTGATTTCCTTTGGGTGGAGATGGAGCACTCGCCGGTCTCGTACGAGACGCTGCGCCACATCGTCCTGGCCACGCGCGGGCTGCCCGCCGTGCCGTTCGCCCGCCCGGCGGTGAACGAGCTTTGGACCATCAAGCGGTTCCTCGACATGGGCGTGCTCGGCGTCATCACGCCTTTCACCCGCACTCCGGAGGACGCGCGCCGCCTCGCCGACGGCTGCCGCTACCCGCCGCGGGGATTGCGCGGCTGCGGCTCCGATCTCGCCGCGACCCGTTGGCAGGCCCCGGAGGGCTACCATGATTTCGCCGATGACTCCGTGCTGGCCGTCGCCGTCGTCGAGGACGTGAACGGCCTGC
>JAURJO010000165.1 GCA_030832235.1 Verrucomicrobiota bacterium | reverse complement strand
GACCGAGATGATGCTCCGCGCCGCGCGCCACGACGGCTTCTCGGTGGTCGCCATATCCTTAAAAAGAAAAGAGTTTTTCGAGGGTGCGTTCGACGCCGCCGTACCCCGCAAGGGCGGCAATTGGAAGCTGATCGATGAGAAGAAGAACGACGGCTCGCCCGAAGACGCGCAACGTCACGACCCGACCGACGAGGTGGCCGCGTTCAAGCTCGCCGGTCAGGCCTGGCCCGGCGCGTTCGGGGTCTTCTACGAGAACAAGTCCCGCGCGACCAAGAACGCCCTCGAGGCCGATCTGATTCGCAAGGCCAAGGAGCGCACCAAGGGCGCGGCCGACCTTGCGCTGCTGCAGTCGACCTTCGCGAAGATGCGCTGAGCCACCGGGAAATCCTTCTCATCCGAAGGCGCCGGAATCCTCCGGCGCCTTTTCTTTGTCGAACGCCTGTCGGTCCATTCCCAGGAAACCGCGGACTTTTCCTCCAAGCTCTGCTGGGACCGCCAACGCCGGCGATCGCCCACGCTGCCTCTACCGGAGGCAGCCCCGCATCAGGCAGGACGGAAATTTCGCTGGGTCGCGGCGTCGCCTTCCCTCCGTCGTTCCCAATCCACGAGAAACACGTCCGTAACCGGCGCGCGCCGTTGCGCAGTCGATCGACGCGATGCTTCGGACTGGTCTGGAACCGTCGTCTGACCCTATTGGGGAGACCTCAGATATCCGCCCGCGTGAGCCAGCGGAAGGAGATGACCTTGAACCGCCGCCCGCCGGCGCGGTTGACCTCGCTTGTCAGATCGGCCGGCAGGACCTCGGGGGCGTCGGCGCCATCTAGGTACTCGGGAACGCGCTGCACGACCGCCTCACACCACGCGCGGCCCTCGGTGGCATTGGTGGCGGGATTGATCGCCTCGCCATAGGTACGCACGAGGAAGGTGTCGGAGCGCGGCGAAAGCACCGGCGCGAGCGCCGTCAGGATATCGGCCTGGGTGAGCCACTGGGAGTTCATCTGCACGGCAGGAAACTCGGTCGGAGAGGTCCCGAATTCCGCAAACTCACCATTGACTGCGGCCTCTTCGATCGCGGCCTCCAGGAGACTCCGGTCGAAACCCTGGGTCCCGCCCGCGAAGAGCGTCGCGGGCGAAAGGAACTCCTCCATCGAACGGAACGGCCCGCTCTCGGCATGCTTGCGGCGGACAAGCTCCACGATTTTGGCCGCCAAGGCTCCCACCTGCGCGGAGGTGAGCGTGCGCATGCCGCGCCGGAACAGGTGGTTTGCCGCGAGCGGATAGTTGTCGGTGCCGGGCAACTGGTAGGTCTCCTGCGCCGACTGGGAGAAGCGGAAGAACTGTGCGTCGGAGGATTGGACCGTGAGCTTCTGGGTGTCGGAAGCCGTGCCGGTCGATTCCGCCAAATTTAGGTAGCTGAAGGTCTGCGGCGACGGGAAGCGCACGCCGCGCAGCACGGCGGCCCACGCCGCGCCGTTCACCGAGTTCACGTTGAAGGCGCCGGCCTGTAGCAGGTAGCGTGAAGAACGCGCCTCCGGCACCGCGCGAAGGTCGTCGGCCGAGGCCTTGCGCAGGGCACGCTGCAAAGGATTCGGCAGGATGAGATCGCCGACGGCGTTTTTGGCGGGTGTGACATCGTCCACGAGCCCGCTGAAAAAGAAGCGGTCGAAAAGCTCCGCCCCGCGGATACCCGCGACTTCGACCGAAGCTCCCGAAGGATTACCGATCATGAACGGCCGCAATCCGGGCTGCCGGAAGTGCTGGAGCATCCCGAGGGAAAGCACCGGGGCGCGCGGCAATTCGAACAGCGGGGTATCCTTCTCGTAGGATTTATTCGATCCGTGCTCGCGGTCGATGAGCCGCTCCTCGTCGCGGATCGTCGTGTAGTTCACGTACACCGAGGGATCGTTGCCGTCGGGGGGCACGACGTAGCACTCGGACGGGATGGAACGGCGGCGCACATCGCGCCCGGCGGTCGTGAGCCAGGTCCCCGGCGCCTCCGGGGTATCCTTGCTCTCCGCGAGACGGAACACGTAGCTGAACTGGTAGCCATCCTCGCTGGCGAGCTGCGGCGTCGTGAAGAAATTATTCACGAAAGACGGCGAGGTGAGACGGCTTAACCGCACGGGCTGGGCATTGCCGTCGGCATCGCGACGCAAAACATAGAGCGTGATGCCGAGGTTTTCCTCGCCCTCGACCTCGAGCTGGCTGGGGTCGTCACCGTCGACCTCCGCGAGACCCAGCGGACGAATCACGCCCTTGCCGGCGCTGTTCAACGTCTGGGAGTAGAACAATGAATCAAATCCGTCGGCCGGCACCTCGTCGGGCTTCGACGTGTCCTCCTTGGAGAGCCACGTGTACACGCGCCCCGGCAGCCACGACTGACGGTCCGGATCGGCCGAATCGTTCACGCTCCAAGGCAGGTTGATGCGAAGCGGCGTACCGTAGGCGCTGCCGAGCGAGAACGAGCCAAGCGGCCGCGCACGCTCCGGGTTTTCGGAAACGTTATTGACCCGGATGCTGGAAGGGAGACCCGTGACTTCCACGCGCAGGTCCTCGGGCACCAGCGCCGAGGTGTACGGGTTCCACAGCGAGACCATCCAACGCGCGCGGACCTCGAGCGGCTGGTTGCCCTTGCTGCCCCCGACGGTACGGACGTTGAAGGTGATGAGGAAATAGTTCACCACCGGTGCCACCTGGTGTGCGCCGCCGTCGGAAATCACGTGCGGAGTCATCACCACCCGACGCCGAACGGGATCACTGCCGTAGGCAGGTGAAATCGAAGGAGGAAGCCCGCTCTCGGGCGCCGGAGCCGTCGGATCCTCGGTGTAAGCCTTGTAATTCATCCAGGCCGCGAACGCGTCCCCGAGCAGCGCGGGCGCGAGGGACAGGTCGCGCTTGAGGCCGCCGCGCCGGGTGTCGGCCAGGACGGCCAGGTTGTTGGGCGACCACGTGTGAAAATACTGCTGAGCGGTGGTAAGCCCGAGTTGGGAGCCGCCGCTGTTCTTCAGGAAGGCGATCTGGGACTGCTGCAGGATCTTCTCCCCGGAGACGAGGGAGGCGTTGTTGTTGTCGCGCGGCTCAAAAACCGCGGCGCCCGCGGTGGTGGCAGCCCCCGCGCCGGCCGTCACCTGCTGGCGGAGACGTGCGCGCAGGTCGGCGGAGTCGTAGGGGGCGTAGGTCGCGGCCGTCGAGGTGTCGGGCACGGCGACCGGAGCCTTCACGCCCTCCCGATAAGAAACATCAACGGACGGATGCCAATAGCCCAAGACGGAGCGGGGAGGGACATAGCTAGGTGGTGATGCATACGCAAGCAACAGGTTAAG
>JAURJO010000164.1 GCA_030832235.1 Verrucomicrobiota bacterium | reverse complement strand
GTCAGAACCGGGCCGACGGCGCCGCCGGCGCGGGGGAGGAAGGCCACGGCGGCACGACAGCTCCGCCCGAGATGATCATCTTCATGCCGTCGCCGACGCTCATTTCCAACTCGGTGACCTCCGAGCGGGGCAGCATGAGGAGAAAACCGCTCGTGGGGTTCGGCGTCGTCGGCACGAATACGGTCCATGTTTCGGGTCCGACTTGGGTCTGGGCCTCGCCTTGCTGCTTGCTGGTGAGGAAGCCAATCGTCCAGACGCCCTTCCGCGGGTACTCGATGAGGACGACCTTGTTGAAGAGGTTTCGGTTCTGGGTGCCGAACGTCGCGACGATCTGCTTGACCGACTGGTAGACGGCGCCGACCGCGGGGATGCGGAGGATGGCGCGCTCGCCGATGCTCACGAAGTACTTCCCGAGGACGTAGTTCGAAAGGAAGCCGAGCCCGGTGACCACAAGGATGACGGCAAGCGTTGCGAGCACGTCCCAGAGCAGCGCGTTGCGCTGCACCGAGACCGGCAGGACGGCCTCGTACACTGGTCGCACGGTGCCGCCGACGGCGTCGATGATGGTACGGAACGCCCAGACGGTGACGATCAGCGGCGCGAGCAGCAAAGCCCCCGAGAGGAACGCGTTCCGGAAGGTGACAAAGCGGGAAGTCGTCGGCGGGACGTCAGCCATGGTGGACGATGCTTCGCATCTGCCGCGCCGACGCGCAACGCAAAGGTGCGTGCACCGTCCGGCGACGGAACTACTTCCGCTGCCGCGGCGCCTTGGGCCGGAGCTGTTCGAGCGTCCGGTTCGCGATGGCCTCCGCGACTTCGTCGTCGTCCGAGGATTTGATCGGGAACGAACGCGTCCAGACGACGCGTGAATCGGCGGCGGAGTAGAGCCGAGCGGTGAGCGCGCGGCGGTCGCCCTCGCCCTCGACGCCAGCGGCGAGCACGAGGGCGGCGCCCAGAGTGGCGGCGCGGGCCTGCAGCACGGCGGGCGAAGGGTCGCCCTTCAGTGGCGCGATCACGCTGACGTCGGACCGCCGTTCCAGCACGAGTCGACCGTAGAGCGAGAGGAAGACGGAGTGGGCGAACTTGCCGCCGGGCGACTCGTCGTTGGGGCGGGAGAACGGGATGACCAGGAGCGGTTTCCCGGTGGGCGGACCGTCGCTGAAGCCATCGCCGAACACGTGCGCGATTTCCGAGGCAATTCGGCCGAGGTCGAGGCCCTCCGAAGGAGAGGCGGTGGCCTCTCGATTCGTCGCGGCCGGATTGCGGTTACGCTTGCCCTCCGCGGTCGCGCGGTTCGCTCCACCGCGGCCGCTGGCCGGTGCGGGCCGCTCCTCGATGCGCGAGCATTGCACGGTCGAGAAAAGCAGCAGGATGAACCACACGCCGATGAGGATGCGGGTCCAGCGCGGGAGTCGTAGCAGCACGGTCCAGGTCGCGGTGAAGCCCCACCACAACACCTCGGCGAGGAATTTGATCGCGTGCAGCACGCCCCCGCGGTCGGGCACGGCCGGGAAGGGTGGCATGGCGGGCGGCGCGTTGACTTCGGTCGTGCCGGAATGAACGGAGCGCCGCCCGCGGGCGGCTCGTCCGGGCAGCGCGCGGTGGTCACCGGAGCGGAGCCGCTCAAGTACCGCGGCGAAGCCTTCGTTGGGACGGCCCCGGGGAGCGCGCAGCCATTGCACACCAAGGAAACGTTCCGGCACCCGGGCGCCGTCCTCGGCGGTTTCGTCGAGCGCGACGGGCACGAGGAACAGCACGTCGTCGGCCATGTCGAGGTTGCGCTCCACCGCCAGCCGCCACTCGCGCCGGAAGTAGCCTTCCTTGCGCGCCTCCGTGTTCGCGGAGATGAGCGGCATGAAGTAATCGCATTCGCGGATCTGGCGCCGGATCTTCTGGTCCCACGCGTCGCCGCCCATCAGCTCGCTTTCGTCGTACCAGACGTCGAGCCCCGCGGCGCGCAACGCGTCGCGCAGCGCGCGGGCCGCCGCGCGATCGGCCGTCGCATAGCTCAGGAACACCGAGGGCGCGCGGGGCGCCCCGGGCGCGGTGTTCCCGGAGGAATCGGCGGCTTGGGTCATCGTTGGACGGTGACGTTGCCACCGACGGGGAGTTACGGCAAGGACACCGCCGCGGAGAAACAGAGGTGAACCGCTAAAAACCGTCCTTCGCCAAGCCTACGGAGGGCAGGCACGGAGGGCACGAAACCGAGCCGGGTGGCCCACGGAACTCGCGGAAGGCTCGGAACAGGGAAAATCTGCAATCCAAAGGATTGCCGGTGTAGCCGCGGCCGCCCGCCGCGGATTCTTCTTTTGGGCCGACGGATGAAGGCCGTGCTGAAGACCCCGGATTTTTAAACACGGATTTCACGGATGGCACCGATCAATGCACGTTGCCCTGCCCGCTGAAGTCCGCGTGTCCCGCGGTCGTTCATCCAGTCGTCTCGGCCTGTCTTCTCCGCTCCCGGATCAACCCGAGCAGCGCAGGACGTAGACCGCGCCGCGCTCGGTGCCGATGGCGAGGAGGCGGTCGTCGGGGGACCAGGCGAGGCGCGTGGCCGGGCTGGGCATGCGAACCGTGGCACGCAGGGGTTGGCGGCGCTCCGGGCTCCAGAGTTGCACCGTGCCGTCGGCCGCGCCGGTCGCTAGGAGGCCATGCGCGTTCTGGAACCGCACCGCGCACACCGGCGCCTCGTGCGGCAGCATCGTGGGTTCGCGGCCCTCGGGGCCCGCGCCGGCGCAATCCCAGACGCAGGCGTCGCGGCCGCCGCTCGTGGCCAGCCAGCGCGAGGTATGGTCGAAGGAGAGAAACTTCACCTTGCCCTCGTAGCCGCTCATGTGGAGCTCCTGGTCCTCGGCGGGCAGCCAGAGGTGCACGCTCGGGTCCTGGTTTCCGGAAACGAGCCAGCGACCGTCGGGCGACCACACGAGCGCGTGAATGCCGTTGGCGTACGGGAATTCCTTCTGAACCAGAAAATCGTCGGTGTCCCAGAGTGTCACCCCGCCGAAATGCGCCGCCGCCACCGCGCCGCCGCGGGGATGGGCGCTCAGGGCGCAGAGGGTGCGAGGAGCGGGCTTGAACGCTTGCGCGGAAGTTCCGTCGGGACGCAGAGCGTTGAGCACGCGACCGGAGGCCGCGAGCAGCAGCGGTGAACCGCCGGCACCCGTGGTCCAAGCTATATGCTCCACCCAAGCGTCCCCGAGGGCGGCGGTGGCGGTGTGCTGGCCGGCCGCGGCATCCCAGAATCGTACCGCGCCATCCTGCCCGCCGGAGGCAAGGCTGCGGGCGACGCCGGGTTGCCAGGCGACGCAGTTCGCGCCGTCGGGATGGCCGGGCAGCAGGTGCGCGCGGGCGCCGTCGGCCGCGGCAAGCAGCGCGACCGGGCCGGCGGCGCTGGCCGCGGCGAGCAGCACACCGTCGGGTGACCACGCGAGGTCGATGGCGTAGTCGTCGAGGGTCGCCGCCCAATACTTCGTCAGGTCCATCGGTCCGAAGCTGCGGCGCCGCACGACGCGCGCAAGGCGTGAGTCGGGGCGGCGCCGGTTCCGGGCTCGCCTCGCCCAGCCGGCCAACCACGCTGACGGGGCCCTATGTCCCGCCCGCCGTTTTCCTTCCTCCTCGGATTCTGTGCCGCGTTACTCGCGTCGGCCGCTTTGTCCGCCGCGGCGCTCACGTCGCCCAAGCAGCATTTCGGTTTCGCCATCGGCGACGACCACCACCTCGCGACGTACACGCAGACCGAGGCGTACTTCAAATTGCTCGCGTCCCAGTCGCCCCGGCTGCGGTTGGTCGACATGGGGCGCACCGAGGAGGGTCGCACGCAATGGATGGTGGTCTGCTCCTCGCCGGCCAACCTCGCGCGACTCGAGCGGCTGCAGGCCATTTCGCGCGAACTCGCCCGCGCGGAGGACCCCGACGAGGCGCGCGCCCGGGCGCTGGCCGCCGAGGGGCGCGCGGTGGTGTGGATCGACGGCGGCCTGCACGCGACGGAGACCGTGGGCACGCACCAGTTGATCGAAACGGTGTGGCAGCTCGCGAGCCGGGAGGATGCCGAGACCCTGCGGATCCTGGACGAGACGGTGGTGCTCCTCGTCCACGCGAATCCCGACGGGCAGGAGCTCATGAGCTCCTGGTACATGCGGCGTCCGGAGCCGGCGAAGCGGGTCATCGACCAGCTGCCGCGGCTCTACCAGAAGTACGCGGGCCACGACAACAACCGGGACTTCTTCCTGGCGGCGCTGCGCGAGTCCTGGAACATGAACCGGCAGCTGTACCTCGAATGGATCCCGCAGGTGATGTACAACCACCACCAGTCGGGTCCGGCCGGTTCCGTGGTGGCCGGTCCGCCCTACCGCGATCCGTTCAACCATGTTTACGATCCACTGGTGATTTCGACCCTCGACGGGGTCGGCGCCGCGATGAGCGGCCGCCTCAATCGCGAGGGAAAACCGGGTTACACCCAGCGCAACGGGTCCGTCTTCTCGACGTGGTTCAACGGCGGCCTGCGCACGACGACGTATTTCCACAACATGGTGGGCATCCTCACCGAGATCATCGGCAGCCCGACTCCCTCGGAGGTGCCGCTGGTGCCCGCGCGCCTGCTGCCGAATGGCGCCACGCCGTTCCCGGTCACGCCGCGGAAGTGGCGCTACGCCGACTCGATCGCGTATTCGCTGTCCCTGAACTACGCCTTGCTGGATTTCGCCGCCCGCAACCGCGACGCGCTGCTGTTCGGCATCTGGCGCATGGGCCGCAACTCGATCGAGCGCGGCAGCCAGGACCATTGGACGCATTACCCGCGCCGCATCGCGGCGATCCAGGAGGCCCACGCGCGTGACAACCCGCCGGCCAAGGGCGCGGCGGCCGCGAATGCCGACGAGGAGGCCGGGGGTGGTTCCGCCAGCGCTTCCGGCCGGGGCCGCATTTCCGCGAAGTACTTCGACGAGGTATTGCGTAAACCGGAGCTGCGCGACGCCCGCGGCTTCATCCTGCCGGCGAACCAGGCCGATTTCCCGACCGCGGTGAAGTTCATCAACGCCCTGATCAAGACGGGCATCCGGGTGCACCGCGCCACCGCGGATTTCTCGGTGGCGGGGAAGAATTATCCTGCCGGTTCCTACGTGGTGAAAACCGACCAGGCCTTCCGGCCGCATGTGATCGACATGTTCGAGCCGCAGGACCACCCGAACGACTTCGCGTACGAGGGTGGCCCGCCGATCGCGCCGTACGACTCGGCGGGCTGGACTCTGGCGTATGAGATGGGAGTGAAATTTGACCGCGTGCTGGAGGCTTTCGACGGCCCGTTCGTGCGCGTGCCCTGGGGCGAGCTGCAGACTCCGCCGCCCGGCCGGCTAGCGCCGTCCTCTGGCGGGTGGTGGATCAGCCGCGCCGCGAATGATAGCTTCACGCTGGTGAACCGGCTGCTTCGGGCCGGGGTGGAGATCGGCGTGCCGACGGAAGGCGGTGATTTCCATGTCCCCGCTTCGGCGCGTTCCTCCCTTGAGAAACTGGCGGCCGAACTCGGTGTGACTCCCGCGGCCCTCCCCGCGGCGCCAAGTGGCCTTCGGCGGCTTACGCCCGCGCGAATCGCGCTATGGGATCGTTTTGGCGGCTCGATGCCGTCCGGCTGGACGCGCCTGATCTTCGAGCAATTCGGATTCGAGTTCGACGTGGTTTACCCGCCGCAATTCGACGCCGGCGGCCTGCGGGAGAAGTACGACGTGATCGTGTTCCCCTCGGGCGCGATCCCGCGTTCGGGCTCGGGCGAGACGTCCGGGGGGTACTCCACGGTTCGCGAGCCGGCGCAGGACGAAATGCCCCCGGAGTACCGGGGGCGTTCGGGCCGTTTTACGGCGGCGAAGACTTTACCGCAACTGCAGGCCTTCCTTGAGGCCGGGGGCACAATCGTGACGGTCGGCACCAGCGCCAATCTCGCGTACCACCTGAAGCTGCCGGTGCGTAACGCGCTGGTCCAGACGGGCAGCGGCGCGAAGCGCGAGCAGACGTTGCCGAAGGACAAGTACTTCGTGCCGGGGAGTATCCTGCGCGTGAGTTTGGATACCGGCGCTGCCGTCACGGCGGGTATGCCGGCGGAGGCGGACATTTATTTCGATTCCAGTCACGTTTTCCGGCTCGTCGACGGGGCCGCCGACCGCGGCGTGCGGCCGTTGGCGTGGTTCCCCAACGCGACGCCCCTGCGGAGCGGCTGGGCGTGGGGACAGCATCATCTCAAGGATGGCGTGACGGCCTTTGAGGCGACGGTGGGGAAGGGGAGAGTTTTCGTCTTCGGCCCGGAGATCACCTTCCGCTCACAGACGCACGGTACGTTCAAGCTGCTGTTCAACACCCTGTATCGCACGGCGCCGTGAGCGCGGGGCGAAAGCACGTCCACGCACTGGATTTGCTCCGCGAAAGCGGTAGGGTGGGCGCATGAAATTCTCGCTGCGCCTCCTTCCCCTCGCTCTCGGTTTCGCTCTGCTTGTCGGTTGCGATCGTCATGACCATGCCGCGGAGAAAAAAGGCGGCAGTCATGCCCATACCGCCCCGCACGGAGGCGCGTTGATCGAGGTGGGCGAGCACGCCTACAACCTGGAGTTGTTGCGGGAACCCGCGGCGGGGAAGTTGACGGTTTGGGTGCTCGACGGACACGCGGAGAACTTCGTCCGCATCAAGGCCGCCGCCCTGGAGGCCACCGCCACCGTGGGGTCGGATAAAAAGACCGTTTCGCTCAAGGCCGTTGCCAATCCGGCGACGGGTGAAACCGTGGGCGACACCTCGCAGTTTGAAGCCCAAGCGGATTGGCTGAAGGGCTCGTTGCCGGTCGAAGTGACTTTCACGCCGTTTGAGATCAAAGGCCGGCGGTTCGAGGGCCTTTCAGGCAAGGCCGGCGTGGCGGTCAAGTAATCGGTCGCTGTTCCATGCCGACAACGCCGTCACGATCGCGGGCGCAGCTCGTGCTTCTGCTGGCGGCTGGCGGCGCGGTGGCGTGGGGCGCGCCGTTCGCGGGGCCGAAGGTGGATCACTCGCTCTGTTGCCCGCGGGGCTACAACCCGCTGAAGCATGAGGATAGGGAACTGACGGGAGACGGGCTGCCGAACCTCATGCCTGGCTTGGATCGAGGTGGCGATTCGGCGGTGTCAGGATCCGGACGTCGCGCCCCGGCAGCGGTCGCGGATGCGGGTGCGAGACCACCGGCTCCCCCGCTGCCGGCGGGTCCGCCGCTTTCCGCTTTGGAGGGGCCGCCCGAAATGGTCGCGGGTTATGCCAAGGTGCATTTCAGCCAATTGGCGGGTTTCAAGTACCGGCTACCCGCCCAGCCGGTGCCGGCCGGAGAGGCGCCGCCCGACGCTTTGGCGCAGGTGCCGGAAGTGATCCGCCGGCTCGACGGGCGCAAAGTCGTGCTGTCGGGCTTTATGTTGCCGCTGAAACTCGAGAACGGGTTCGCCACCGAGTTTTTCCTGCTCAGCAACTCCTCTCTCTGCTGCTACGGCATCACGCCCGAGATGAACGAATGGATCCATGTGCGGATGCGGGACGAAGGGTTGCCGGCGGTGCAGGACGTACCGGTATTTCTCGCAGGAAAGCTCCGGGTGCAGGCGCGCTGGGAAGGCGGTTACCTCACCGGGATCTACGAGATGGAAGGCCACGGTTTGCTGAAAGCGCGTTGAGCGCGGCGGCGCGGCACGGGGTTTGCTGGTCGGGAGAGCAGCGTTCCGGTGAATGCACCGCATTAGCAGGCGCGTCTCCGTCGCGCTCCACCGCTTACAAAGTGAACGTTTCCAGAAAAGCGACTTGCGCGACCTTGGGGCGGGGCCAACTCTCGAGGGGAATTTTCACTCAAACCGGCATCCTCTGATGGTTTCCGCGAGCACAGACTACGGCTATGACAGTAAGGTCGAGGGAGGCGTAATCGTCTCCCGGGCCGATGCCGCCATTAACTGGATCCGTACTAACTCCATGTGGCCCATGCCGATGGGACTCGCCTGCTGCGCCATCGAGCTGATGGCGGTGGGCGGCGCCCGGTTCGACATCGCGCGTTTCGGAGCCGAAGTGATGCGGTTTTCGCCCCGGCAGTCCGACTGCATGATCGTGGCCGGGACCGTGACCTACAAGATGGCCCCGCAGGTGCGCCGCATCTACGACCAGATGGCCGCGCCGAAGTGGGTGATCGCCATGGGCGCGTGCGCCAGCTCGGGCGGAATGTACCGCAGCTACGCTACCCTCCAGGGCGTGGACCGCATCGTGCCCGTCGACGTCTATGTCAGCGGCTGCCCGCCGCGTCCCGAGGCGCTTCTCGATGCCTTGATGAAGCTGCAGGCCAAGGTCCGGCGTGAGCCGGCTGCGCGTCGTCTGCTTTCCGCCTAAGCCCTCGGCCACGCCATCATGTCCGCCGAATTTCTCGCCGCCCTCCGTTCCCGCTTTCCGCAGGCGGTGGATCGCGCCTCGGCGGACCACCCGGCGGTGAACGTGCCGCTGGCCGAAGTCGGCGCGGTCCTGAAATTTCTTCGGGATGAACAGGCGTTTGACCTGCTGATGGACGTTACCGCCATCGACTGGGCCGAGGGCGCCAATCCTCGGTTCACCGTCGTCTACCACCTGCTTTCGACCACCCGCGCCGGCAGCTACATCCGCGTGGCTGCGCCCTGTGGCGGCATGGATGAGGCCCCGGTTGCGCCGAGCGTCACGGGCCTCTGGCCGGGAGCCAATTGGCACGAGCGCGAGTGCTACGACATGTTCGGTATTCGTTTCGAGGGCCATCCGGACCTGCGCCGGATCCTGATGTGGGACGGTTATCCCTATCACCCGCTGCGTAAGGAGTTTCCGCTGGCCGGCATCGAGACGGCTCTACCCGGCGCAGACGTCGCCGAGGAAACCGGCACCCAAGTCGTGGCCGCGCCGATGGCGGGCGGGCCGTTCGTCGCGTCGAGCGGTGAAATGAACCTTTCCGAGGCCGAGCCGCGCGCCAAGGACGAGAGCTGGAGCGACCGCGTCGCCCAGCCGGGCCAGACGCCCCTGCGGCAGGTGAAGGAATAACGATGGCCGCCGAACACACGTTTCCCGACAGCGCGGCGCGGCTCGCCGCCGGCGCCGCCGCGGTGCCGGAGGAGTTCCAGCCCGAGAAGATGTCCCTCTCCATGGGCCCTTCGCACCCCTCGACGCACGGTGTGCTGCGGCTGCAGTTGGAGATCGACGGCGAGACGGTGACCAAGGCCGATCCGGTCATCGGTTACCTGCACCGGGGCGACGAGAAGATCGCGGAGAACATGACCTACAACCAGTTCGTGCCCTACACGGACCGGTTGGACTACCTCGCTCCGCTGGCGAACAACATGGCCTACGCGATCGCGGTCGAGCGGCTCGCGGGTGTGAAGGTTCCGCCGCGCTGCGAGGCGATCCGCGTGATCACCGCCGAAATGGCGCGCATTTCCTCCCACCTGATGGGTCTCGGCGCCTTCGGCCTCGATGTCGGCGCCTGGACGGTGCTGCTCTACTCGCTCGAGGAGCGCGAGAAGCTCTACAAGCTGTTCGAGGAGCTCACCGGCGCGCGTTTCACCACGAGTTACACGCGCATCGGCGGTGTCACGCGCGACATCCCCGAAGGTTGGCTGGGTCGCGTCGGCGCGTTCTGCGACCAGTTCCTGCCGATCCTCGAGGAAACCCTGCGGCTCCTCACGCGGAACAAGATCTTCATGGATCGTACGGTCGGCGTGGGCGTCATCAGCAAGGCCGACGCGCTCGCGTACGGTCTTACCGGCCCGAATCTCCGCGGCAGCGGCGTCGGCCTCGACCTGCGCAAGGACAAGCCCTACTCGGGCTACGAGAATTACGAGTTCGACGTCCCGGTGGGCACGACGGGCGACTGCTACGATCGTTACCTCGTCCGCGGTGAGGAGATGCGTCAGTCGGTGCGCATCATCCGCCAGGTGATCGCGCGTTTCCCCGAGGGCCCGTGGTACGCGACGGACGCGCGCCGGATTTTCGCGCCGCCGAAGGACAAGGTGCTTACCTCGATGGAGGAGCTGATCCAGAACTTCATGATCGTGACCGAGGGCCCGCAGATTCCGGCCGGCGAGGTCTACTTCGAGGCGGAGAATCCCAAGGGGGTCCTCGGTTTCTACATCGTGAGCAAGGGCGGGGGCGTGCCCTACCGCCTGAAGATCCGGTCCCCCTCCTTCTGCAACCTGTCGATCGTGCCCAAGGTCTGCACGGGCTGCCTGATCTCCGACGTCGTCGCCGTCCTCGGCTCGCTCGATTTCGTGATGGGCGAATGCGACCGCTGAACTTTACCGCCACCCACCTGCGATGAACCTCAAGCCCGAGACCCTCCGGCGGATCGACGAGGTGATCACCCATTACCCGGTGAAGCGCAGCGCTGTGCTCATGTTGCTGCACGCGATCCAGGAGGACATCGGTCACCTGCCGCCCGAGGCCGTGCAGTGGGTCGCCGCGAAGCTGGAACTGCAGCCGATCAATGTGCAGGAGGTCGTGACCTTCTACCCGATGTTCCGGCAGCACCCGATCGGGCGCCGCCACATCAAGGTTTGCCGCACGCTTTCCTGCGCCCTGCGCGGAGCGTACGGCACCTGCGCGACCTTCGAGAAGGAATTCAACACGAAGCGCGGGGAGATCTCGCCCGACGGCGAGGTCACGATCGAGTTCGTCGAGTGCCTCGCCAGCTGCGGCACCGCGCCGGTCGTGATGATCGACGACGAG
>JAURJO010000163.1 GCA_030832235.1 Verrucomicrobiota bacterium | reverse complement strand
TCAAAACCGCCGTATTCGGAACGGTCTTCCCCTTTCGCTGAGGCTACGGAAGACAAGTCGGCCGTATGGCCCACAACATCGTCCGCGGCGAACTCGCCCGCCGAAGCCTCGGCGTAGGTGGGCGGCCGCGGCTACACCAGAGGCCTTTCGTCCGGATATAACGAACGGACTTTCGTCAGGAAACGCATGCGATGTAGCCGAGGGCGCCACCCTCGGAGCGTCGGAAACTCCTTCCGCCAATTCCCTCTCACTTCCTTTCGCTTTTGCCCCGCAATGGTCGGGCAACGCAGGGTCCTTCATCACTCCCGGCATGGCGCAGCCTGAACGTTGATTTTGTTGCGGCGGAGCCATGCAGGGAAATCCGTCGTTCAGCTCCACCGCCTTCTGAAGGGCCTTCGGCCGTATCGTCCACAACATCGTCCGCGGCGAGCGGCCGCGGCTACACCAGAGGCACTTCGTCCGGAAACACCGGACCGACTTTCGTCTAGAAACGCATGCGATGTAGCCGAGGGAGCCCCCTCGGATCGTCGGACGCGCCTTACGACCCAAGGCTTGGCTTTTCGACTGAATCCGTTGGAAGCGGCTCCGTCGCGCCGGGCCGGGCCTTGCGCGGCGCTACCGTCCACCCCGCCCGCGTTGCAGCAGGTCGCTGCGCGCGGCCTCGAGCCGCGCAAGCTCATCACGCGTGAGACTGTGAATACCCGACTGGGCGATCTTGTCGAGCAAGGCGTCCACCTCCGCCATGCCCGCGCGGGGCGCCGGCGCCGAGGGCGCAACCGCCGCGCGGACCGGTACAGCCGTGCGCACGATCCTCGGCCGGCGCGGCCAGCGCAGCCTGGGCCACTCGAATCCCTCGCGGACGACCCGCACAAAAAGGTAGGCGAACCCGCACCCGACGGCGAGTTCAGCCAGCAAGTCCCAGCGCCGAGCCGAAAGAGCGACCAACGCCTGGATCCCGACGAGCGCCACGGCGGCCCACTTCGCGAGAATATTGAAGAGAAGCGGCACGCCGGGGAACAACGTCGCGAACGCGACAAAGAGCGGAAACGCGAGCGCAGCCCCCGAAAACGCAGTGCCCACCCAGACACCTGCCGCCGTGAAGCAGAGCGGCTTCAACAGATAGAGCGCGGCGCACAGGGTGAGAAACCGCGCCCGACCGAGCGCCCTCTCCACCTCGCGCCCGAACCAGATCAGCATCACTACATCGAGGGCGAAGCCGATGCTCGGCGGGTTCACGAGCCCGTAGGACAGGATCCGCCAGACCTCACCGCGGAGCACCGCCGCGCTAGAGAAACTCAACGCCCCGAGCACGCCATTCGCCCCGGCGAAAAGTGCGAGACTGGTCACGATCATCGCGACCACCAGCCCCGCCGCCAACAGATGCGCGCTGTAAATGGCATGGCCGCGCCACCAGGTGACCGGCCGCGCCTCGCCCCACTCGTTTCCCTCCCAGAAACTCATCAGGGGGAAGAGCTTGGAGGCCGGCGCCGTCGCGCGCAAGGAACGGCTGCACGCCTTGGCGACTCCGGCGCGTCCGCAATCGCCAACGCCTGCCGGACGGCCTCCAGCAGCCGCGCCGGCCCCTCGCTCTTCATCACGTAGCCGCTGGCGCCGGCGCGTACCGCGCGGTCGGCGTAGATGCTACCGTAGTGCATGGAAAAAACGATCACGGGCATCCGGGGGCGCTCTGCATGCAGACGCCGCAATAACTCCATGCCGCTCCTCGGCCCCATCTCCAGATCTGTCAGCACCAGATCCGGACGCGATCGTCGCACCGCGGTTAGCGCCTCCGCAACCGATCCCACCTGGCAACACACGCGGATTCTAGGCTCATGATTCAGCAAAGCGGCCACCCCCGCGCGAGTGAGTGGATGATCGTCCACGACCAACACGCGGCGGCAACGACCGGACGAACGGCGGGAAACGCCTCGCGGATCGCGAACGGAACGCATCTCGAAACGGTGGGCGCCCTCGGGGCCTTCGCAAGCGGAGCCGGAGCTCCGCGCGTTACATGCCTGGTGATGAGCTGCCTTGCGCCGCGCCGAGTTCGTGCCGCAGACAGATGCCGACCTCGGAGTGACGAAACACGTAGCCGGAGCCCAACAGCACGGCTGGTTTCGCCCGCGTGCTCGCCAGCAAGGTCTCGTCGGCCATCTGACCGAACACCGCGCGCAGCGCCGGCGCCGGCACGGGAAACAATGCCGGACGACCAAGGGTGGCGGCGAGTTCACGCGTGAAGCCGGAGTTCGTGACCTCCCCCGGTGCGCAAACGTTCAACGGCCCCCGACACGATGAGGTCATGATCGCGTGGTAGACGGCCCCGATGGCATCTTCCCGTCCGACCCAGCTCATCCACTGCCGTCCCGTGCCGACACGACCGCCAGCGGCGAGGCGGAACACCGGTAGCATCTTGGCCAGCGCACCGCCGGCCGGCGTCAGAACCACCCCAAAGCGCAGCAGGGCCGTGCGAATCCCAGCGCGCGCCGCCACGTCAGCGTGGGTTTCCCAAGCCAAGCAGACTTCGGGCAGAAAACCGGAGCCGATGGCCGCGTCCTCCTTCAGCACCTCGTCGCCACGTTCGCCGTAGAAACCGACCGCGGAGGCGCTGACGAAAACCTCCGGCGGACGCTCCGCGGCCTTCATGGCGGCGACCAACGTGCGGGTCGCGTCGACCCGGCTGCGCAGAATCGCCTCCCGTCGCGCTGCGGACCAGCGACCCGCGCCAACGTTTTCCCCCGATAGGTTTACCACCGCGTCGGCTCCCGAAACGATCGCCGGAGCGAGTTCGCCACGCGCGGGATTCCAGAGAGCCTCACCTGTTCCCACCGGATCTCTCCGTACCAGACGCACCACCTCGTGGCCCTGGGTGAGGAGAAATTGGACCAGCGCGGAGCCAAGCAGACCAGAGGCTCCCGCCACCACGATCCGGCGCCGCCTCGTGTCGTAACGCGCGGCCAGCTCGAGATCGGCCTTGGTGGTGGCATGACGCCACGCGAACAGCCGTGCGAGTTCCCGCCGCACGTGTCCGCCCCCGAGCAACCGCCCCACCACCCCGCCGGGGAGGCAATAGGAGATGTCATCGGTCAGGAGGCACGCACCGGCTCCGTCGGGCGTCACCCGGTGGAGATGCTCCCAGCTCGCGAACGGTCCCGAAAGCTGCACGTCGCGGAATTCACGCCCGGCCACGTAGCCGCGGTGCTCCACGTGCCACTCCAGTGAAAACGGCCCGCGTCGGTTGCGCACCACCACCCGCGCACCGTCGCGCACTCCGCCGGTGGCGGAGACGACCTCCACTTTTTCCCAGGGAGGACAAAGACGCCCCAGCGCGCCGGGGCGCTCATGCCAGGCGAAGACCTCCGCGGCCGGCCGCTCGATGCGCGTGGTGAGGGTGAATTTTTCCATGATCAGGAGCGCTTGAACGCCTTCGCGCGCAGCTCGGTCTCAAGGGGCAGAGTACCCTCCTCCGCCGGAGGCTCGCCGCCACCCACGCGGATCGCGTTGGCCCGCGCTCGGATGGCCGAGCGTTCGGAAGCGGAAAGTCGCGCCACATTTTTCACCTGTAATGCCATGCGCTGATTGCCGCGCAGCAGGGTCTCGTGGCGCAGCAGGAAGTCCCAATAGAGCGTCGTGAACGGGCACGCGTCTTCCCCCGTCGCCTTCGCCGGATCGAAGCGGCACGAGGCGCAGGCGTTGCTCATCCGCTGGATGTATTTGCCGGTCGCGACGTACGGCTTCGAGGCCATCACGCCACCGTCGGCGTATTGGGACATCCCGAGCGTGTTCGGCAGTTCCACCCACTCGACGGCGTCGACGTAGACGCCCAGGTACCACTCGTGGATCCGCTTCGGGTCGACGCCGAGCAGCAGGGAATAAAGCCCCGTGACCATCAGCCGCTGGATGTGGTGGGCGTACCCCAGCCGAAGCGTCTGCCCGAGCGCGTCGCGGAGGCAGGACATCGCAGTCTCGCCAGTCCAATAAAACGACGGCAACGGTTCCTTCGCCCCGAGAGCGTTGCGCTCGACGTAGTCCGGCATGTGCAGCCAGTACACGCCACGGACGTACTCGCGCCAGCCGAGCACCTGGCGAATGAAACCCTCGCCTGCCGCGAGGGGAACCTTTCCCGTCCGTACCTCCCTCTCCACGGCGGCGACGACCGTTCGAGGATCGAGCAGCTTGAGATTCATCGCCGCGGAAATCAGCGAATGGTAAAGCCACGGTTCCCCGCACCAGATCGCGTCCTGGTAGC
>JAURJO010000162.1 GCA_030832235.1 Verrucomicrobiota bacterium | reverse complement strand
GTCTCCTCCGAGATCGCGCAGGGACGATACTCGACCCGGCCGTCGCGATGAAACGTGAACGCCGTGATGCCGCCGATCGCCGCGATGTACTGGTCCTGCTTGCCGATCGGTTCGCCGAGCCGGTTCAGCTCGATGTCGCAGGCCTGCTCGGCCAGCTCCGCGGGCGAGACGAGGTTCTTCCGGTAGGCGTGGAGCGCCCGGAGCAACGCGGTGGTGAAGCTGCCGCTCGAACCGAGCCCCGTGCCGCCCGGGATGTCGGCCATCGAGGTCAGCTCGAGGTGCGGGTCGGTCACCCCCGTCAATTTCAGCGCCTCCCGGATGATCGGGTGCTCGATCTGATCCACGGAGGCCACGCGCTCGAGCTTCGAGTACTTGACGATGATCTCCTCCTGGAACGTGCGGTGCTGGGTGATGTAGACGTACTTGTCGATCGCCGCCGCGACGAGGAAGCCGCCGTGCTCGCGGTAATATGACGGCAGGTCGGTGCCGCCGCCGCCTAGCGAAACACGGAGGGGGGAACGGGTGATGATCATGCGGGGAGGGAAAGGGAGAGGGAGGGGGAAAGGGGAAACGGAGGCCGAAAAGGTGCCCTGGAAATAGTGAAAGAGAGTGAGGCCGTGCCCTATTCGCTGACGCGGTTGCGGGCGCGTAGAGTTCGAACGGCGGCTGTGAGCATGGCGATGATTTCGTCGCAGCGTTTAACCCGGTCGTTCACGATATCATCCGTGAGCCAGTGGCGCAGGCGAAGGTAGCGGCCGGCGGTTTCCTGGGCCGATCCGCGAGCGATGAGAAGAAACCTCGCGTAATCCGCGCTGCTTCCCCGGCCGAAGCCTTCCTCGATGTTTGCCGCGATGGAGTCGGCGCTGGCGAACTGCTGGGCGATCAGCCGCTCCAGCGGTGAAAGGCCGGTCAAACCGGCGAGGTCCGTCACCACGAGGTCGAAGAGCTCGAGTGCCTTGGTGTGGGCGCCGAATCGGAGTCGGGAGGCACCTTCAGTCATGGGTTCCGACGCTTGCCCTCTCACTTTCACCCTCCCTTGGCCCTCGCGTATATCCGCTCCACCACCTCCAGCGTGCGGATGCCTTCGGCGAGGCCGGGGGACGGTTCGCGGCCGAGGCGGATGTCGTTGACGAAGGCCTCGGTCTCGAGCGCCCAGGAGCGGTCGGTTGGGAACTCGTGGATCTCCGGTGGCGTGGGTTTGCCGAGCATCTCGACCGGCATCGGGTAGTACGTCAGCCGTTCGGGGCCGTAGCTTCCGCCCAAGCCGTCGATAATGATCTTACCCGTGCGGCCGTAGATCTCGAGGGAGAACAGGTTCTTCCACTCCGTGCAGCTGGCGTGCAGCCAAGCGGTTTGTCCGTCGGCGGTGCGCAGCGAGAGGAACGCGTTGTCGTCGACCGCCATGTCCCAGAAGTACGTCGCGGCGTGGCCCTCGACCGTCGGGAACTCGCCGAGGAACCAGCCGGCAAGGTCGATCAGGTGCACGCCTTGGTCGATCAGTTCGCCCCCACCCGACAGGGCGGGGTCGGCGCGCCATTCGCGGTCGTAGCCTTTGCGTCCACCGTGCCCGTAGCGTCCGCGCAGGAACATCAGCGGGCCGAGCGCACCGGCGTCCACCAGCTCGCGGGCCTTGAGCATCGCGCCGTGGAAGCGGTGGTTGTAGCCGAGACGGACCTTGGCCCCGGTGCTCCGCGCTGCGTCGGCCACGGCGCGGAGTTCCGTCGCGTTGAGGGCGCCGGGTTTTTCCACGAGCGCGTGCTTGCCCGCGCGGACCGCCGCCAAGGCGAGCGGGGCGAGGGAGGCGTTGAGCGTCGAGATGATGACCGCGGTGACACGAGGGTCGGCGAACACCCGCGCGGCGTCGGTGACCGCCGTGCAGCCGGGCGCCCCGGCCGCGAGGGCGGAGGCGCGCGCCGCGTCGAGATCGCAGGTGTAGAGCAGCGGCGGATTGGGCCCGAGGGCGACGACCCGCTTGCGGCCGATGAGTCCGCAGCCGATCACGGCAAATTGGGGTTGCTCGGTTTCGGCGCGGTTCATTGCGTCGGCATTGATGTCGAAGGCGAAGCCAAGGGCGACGGGGAAGCAAGTGACGTTTTCCCCCGCGTCTGCGCGGGGCTCGCGATGAAAAAGTGGTTCGAACGCGTGCTCGTCGCGGCGCTGTGCGCGGCGGTCGGTTGGTTTTACGTCTGGACCGTCCGTTCGAGCGGGGATCCGTGGAAATTCGGGCTCGAGCAGCGCGACTACTACAACCTGCTGATCGACGGCTGGCTCGACGGCCAGTTGCACCTGAAAGTCGACGTTCCGGAAGCGCTGCTGAAGATCAAGGACCCCTACGATCCCACCCAGCGGCCGCCGGGATTGGCGCTGCACGACGCGTCGTTTTTCGGAGGGAAGTACTATCTCTATTTCGGCGCGGCGCCGGTGGTGGCCCTCATGCTTCCGTTCCGGCTCTGGACCGGAATTGATCTGCCGCTCGCGGTCGCCGTGCTCGTATTCGTGTACGGCGGCTTCCTCGTTTCCGTCGTGTTGTTCCTCGACCTGCGCCGGCGCTATTTTCCCGGGGCCGGGCTGGCGGTTGTGGCGCCCGGAGTGCTCGCGCTCGGACTCGCGGGTCTCGGGCCGGTGCTGCTGCGGCGGCCTCACATGTGGGAATTGCCGATCGGCGCGGGCTCCTGTTTCGCGCTCCTCGCGCTGCTCTGTGTATGGCGGAGCCTGCATCCCGCGCGGCCGGCGCTGGTGCGGGCGTTGCGCAGCCGGCCCGGTGACCCGGAGGGCCAGGGCTCAATCGGTCCCGGCGATTTACGGAGCCGCGCGTGGTGGTTCGCCGGCGCGGGTTGGTGCCTCGGTTTGGCGATCGCGTCACGGCCGACCTACCTGATTGCCGGGCCGATGCTGGCGGTGCCCCTTGTCATCTGGTGGCGGGGTGAGAGGCGCTTGCCCTGGACGCCCCTGCTGGCGGCGCTGGTGCCGCTGCTGCTGGTGGGGTCGGCGATGGCGTGGCACAACCACGCGCGGTTCGGGAATCCGCTGCAGTTCGGCCAGGCGTACCAGTTCAGCTTGGATTACGAATCGAAGATGGCCCACTTCCGGCCCACGCACGCGCCGTTCAACGTGTGGAGGTACTTTTTCTCCGTCGCGGAATGGTCGCCGGCATTCCCCTTCATCCGCCCCGCGAACCTTCCGACGAAGCCTCCGGGCTTTGGCGGACACGACGACGTCTACGGGCTGTTCACGAACCTCCCCTTCGCGTGCCTCGCTCTCGCGGCTCCGCTGGCGCTGTGGCGCCGGGATCGCCGGGATCGCCGCGCGTTGGTTGCGTGGCTCGGTGTGACGGTCGTGCTCTTCGCGGCGCTCGCCGGAACCCTTGTGCTTTTCTTCGGTTCGCTCGCCCGTTACCAGAGCGACTTCGCGCCGTCGCTCATGCTGCTGGCGGCGGTGGGCTGGTTGGCGGCGCACCGCTGGCTGGGGGCGCTTTTTCCGCGGGTCGGCTCGGCGGCCTTGCTGACCCTTGGTTTACCGCTCGTGCTGTTCTCGGGTGCATTCGCGGTCCTGTACAGCCTGCAGCTGGACGGACTTTTCATCGAGCGGAACGCCGATGGTTGGCGCGAGGTGGCGCGGCGCTTCAACAGGCCCGCCGCATGGTGGCGCGAGGTGAGGGGGGCGGCGCAGGGTCCGCTCGAGATTCGTGTCGGCATCGAGCCGGCGCCGGCTGGAACGCGCGCCTTGCTGGCTGAGTTCGGGCGCGCGCCCGTCGCGGAGCGGCTGTGGTTGGTTCACGCCGCTGACCAACGTGTCGTCGTTGAGGTCGAGTCATCCCGCGGCCGGCGGGCCGGCACGGCGCCGTTGGCCTTCCGGGCGGGGGAAATCCACACCCTCCGCGTGGAGTCGGGCGCGCTGCTCCCCGCGGCGGAACAGCCCGTTTGGAGCGGGCTAACTGCCGCTGGCACCACCGCGGCTCTGCGTCGCCTTCGTTTGTGCTGGGATGGCGCGGAAGTGCTTGGGCTGTCGCCGTGGTACAGTGGGGCCGAGGCGGGAGATGGAATTCGGCTGGGCGCCGCGGAAATCCTTCCGGCCGGGGTTCGCGTGATCGGTTTCGTTCGCGATGCCGGGTCCCTGAATCGCCTGCGGGCCGAGGCGGCGGTTGCGGGTGACGAGGCGGCGCGACGCTTCAGCAGCCGCGGGGAAGTGGAACTGCGGCTCTCCATGCCGGCCGCGCCTTCGGTGGGTGCGCGGGAGCCGTTGCTGGTAACCGGCAGGCCGGAGCGCGGGGATATTATCGGGATCGAATACGGGACCGGTGGCGCGGCGCGTTTCTTTCTGGATCATTGGGGCAGCCCGGGGCGGTTCAGCCCGCCCGTGAATTTACCTGCGGGGCGTCCGGTCGTTCTGCGGATCATAGTCCCGTCTCTGCGCGCGCCGTCGCCGTGGTGGCGGCCGCGCCATGTCGCGCAAGGTGACCTGCGTGTGGAAGTCGATGGTCACGAGGTCTGGCGGGAGCCGGCGGAGTTTTATGTGGTGGATCCGGTGGAGGTGGCGGCGGGTGTGAACCCGATCGGCGGCACGTCGAGCGGTCCGGCCTTCCGCGGCGAGATTCTCTCCGTTACCTGGGGGCGCCGGCCGCGTCCGTGATTGCGGTTGCCGGTGGCGCGGCGTCGCGTTGCGCTGCGGCATGTCCCGCCTCGCCTTGCCCGCACCCGAGACGCGCCGGCGCGCCGTGCGCTTCCTTGTCGTCGGCGGCGGCTCGGCCGCGGTGCAGTTCGCGGTGCTCGCGCTGCTGCGGGACGCGATGGGCCCCACGACCGCCTTCTCGATCTCGTGGATTGTATCCACGGCGACGCACTACCTCGCCAACCGCTTCTGGGCACTGCCGAGCGCGCGCACCGACGCGGGGAAACAATTCGGCGAATACCTGGTCGCGGTCGGCCTCAGCTACGTCATCAATCTGGCCGCCTTCAAGGCATGCTCCGTCTGGCTCGGCCTCGGCGTGATGTGGGCCGCGTTCTGGGCGATCCCGCCCTCCACGGTCGTCGTCTTCCTGATCCTCAACTACCGCGTGTTCCGCGGCGCGCGCGAGGCCGGCCAGTAACGTATTGCGTTACCTGGTCCCGGGACGCGCCGTTTGAACTCAGCCGGCGGCGGCGTCTTTTCCCGGCTGGTCGAGGAAGTCGGTGATGTCCGGAATCTCCTTCATCCGTCGTCCGCCGGAGCGGCGCGCGAAGTACGGGTCCACCGCGGGAGCGGCGAGCACTTCCTCGTCGTCGGTCTCTCCCCCTTCCTCGAGTTCGCCGCCCTCCAGGTCAGTCACGACCCAATCCTGCTCCTCGTCGAAAATCTGCGTCAGCCGCCGCGCCTGCGGTTCGAGCAGCAACGCGGGATTTTTCACCCGGCCCGCTTTCACCGTTTCAAACAGGCAGGGCAGATGCTGGGAGCGGAAATGCTCGAGAAAGCCGCTGAGCCAGCGGTTCTCCACGCCTTCGCGACGGTTCAGCAGCACGACATCGGAGAAGTGGACGCACGCGTCGTACCACGCGAGTAATGCGGGATGGCGCGAGGCGAGGGTGCAATCGACGACGCAGATCACGCGGGCCACGGTTGCATGGTTGTTCTCCAGCCACGGCTTGAACGCCTCCATCTGGTCCACGGGATTGCGGCGGCCGTCCGCCACGAGAAACAGCGGGCCGGGCAGCGACGGTTTCTCCAGCGCGATCGCGGCCGGTGGCCCGGGCTGCCAGGACCAGCGCGGTCCCGGCGGAAGTTTCCCGTCGAAAGGATGCTGGGATTCGGCGTCGGACAGAAGCACGGCCGGCTGGTCATCGGGGGTCATCCCGTCGGCGATCAGGTCCGCGAGCAATTCACGGCGGCCGGACCCGGCGGAACCTAGGATGATGTAGACGGACGTTTTTTCCTGGGACATGGGGAGCACGAAGCCGGGCAGACCCGCCGCGGGCCGGTCCGGGTTCAGAATCGGAACGAGCGGTTCTGGCCGTGATGACGGAGCCAGTGGTCGGCCAGCACCAGGGCGGCCATGGCTTCAACGATCGGCACCGCGCGGGGAACGACGCAAGGGTCGTGGCGGCCGCGGCCGGTGAGTTCCGTGGCGGCGCCCGCGCGATCAACCGTGTTTTGCGCCTGCATGATCGTCGCGGTCGGCTTGAAGGCCACGCGGAAGAAAATCTCCTCCCCGTTGCTGATTCCGCCCTGGATGCCGCCGCTGCGGTTGGTGCGCGTCCGCACGGTGCCGTCGGCTCCCGGTTCAAACGCGTCGTTGTGCTCGCTGCCCTTGAGGCGTGCCCCCGCGAAACCGCTGCCGATCTCGAAGCCCTTCGTCGCCGGCAGCGAAAGCATCCCTTTCGCGAGGTCGGCCTCCAGCCGGTCAAAGACGGGCTCCCCGAGACCCGGCGGCACGCCGCGGATCCGGCATTCGATCACGCCGCCCACCGAGTCGCCGTCGGCGCGCACCTGCTTGATGCGCTCGATCATCCGCTCGGCCGTGGGGGCGTGCGGGCAGCGCACGGGGTTGGCCTCGATTTCGGCCAAAGAGGGGAACGCCGCGAGCGCGTCCGCGGGCACCGAGATGTCATGCACGGCGGTGAGATAGGCCCGCAGTTCCACTCCTCCACCGAGGGCGAGCAGCTTGCGCGCGATCGCCCCCGCCGCGACTCGGCCGACGGTCTCCCGCGCGGAGCTGCGCCCGCCGCCGCGATGGTCGCGGATGCCGAATTTGGCCTCGTACGTGTAGTCGGCGTGGGAAGGCCGGAACTTGTCCCTCATCTCGTCGTACGCGCCGGGCCGCTGGTCGGCGTTCCGAACCAGCAGTGAAATGGGCGTGCCGGTGGTACGGCCCTCAAATAGCCCCGAGAGGATCTCGACGCGGTCCTCTTCCTTCCGCGGCGTCACGATGTCGCTCTGGCCGGGTCGGCGCCGGTCGAGCTCCGCCTGGATTTCCGCCGCGTCCAGCGGCAGCCGCGGCGGGCAGCCGTCCACCACCGCGCCCACGGCGGGCCCGTGGCTTTCGCCCCAGGTGGTTACGGTGAAAAGTGTTCCGAACGTGTTCGGCATAGGCGGCCGGAAGGCGAAACCGAGCGTCCGCGCAAGGCGACGGAAAAAACACCCGGTTTTGATTTCAGCGCGCACGGGATGTGGCACGCGGAGGTCCACATCGCCGTTTACAAGCGTTGGGTATTCCCTTCCTTTCGCTCGTCCGAGTTCTCCTGAACCGGTCCAAAGCTACACGCATGATTTTCTCTCCGCGTTTTCTCAGGGTCACGGCACTTCTCGCCGCTTCCGCAGTCGTGCGCCTATCGGCCGCGCAGCCCGCCCCTGCCGCCGCCGCCCCTGCCGCCGCCAAGCCCGGCGATGAGATGGTCAACCAGCTGATGCTGCCCGACGCCGACATCGACACGATGCTCACCGCGCTGGAGCAGCTCACCGGCCGGATGATCATCCGGCCCCAGCAGCTCACGACCGCGACCTACAACCTCAAGATCAAGTCCCCCGTCACCAAGGCCGAGGCGATCGTGGCGATCGAGACCTCGCTCGCTCTTAACGGCATCGGCCTTTCGCCGTTGGGAGACAAGTATCTCAAGGTGATCAATCTCCAGGTGGTGAAGCAGGAGGCGCCGGAACTCATCACCGGCTCCGCCTTCTCCCAGCCGGCCACGGGCAAGCCGGCCGCCAAGATCTTCCAACTCGAGTTCGCCCGCGCCCAGGAGGTGCAGGCGCAGATCGCCGGCTCCCTCAACCCGCTCTACGGCGGCGCGGTCGTTCTGCAGACCGCCAACGCGCTGCTCATCACCGACAGCATCAGCAACCTCCAGCGCGCCGAATTGCTCCTGCAGACGATCGACAAGCCGTTCACCGCGGGAACGAAGCCGAAGTTCTACCAATTGCGCGACGCCAAGGCCAGCGACCTGGTCAACAAGCTCCGCGGCATCATCACTGGTCCGCTCCAGCAACAGATGGGCACGGCCACCAGCTACAGCGCCGACGACCGCACCAACCAGATCATCCTCATCACCGACCCGCGCCAGCACGCGTTCTTCGACGACTTGATCGAGCGGCTCGACCGGAAGGCAGATCCCAACACCCGCACCGAGGTCATCTACCTCAAGCATGCCAAGGCGACCGATGTCGTGAATGTGCTGAGCAAGATCATCTCCGGGACCACCACCGCGCTCCAGCGGCAGGGCTCCGCCTCGGTTCGCCCGGGCCAGACTCCGACGCCCGCCACGCCGGCCGCGCCCGCCGCCCCGACCGTCGTCTCGGCTTCCAACGCCGCCAACGCCGAGGGCGCCAACGAGTTCAGCGCGCTGATGACCGTGGTGAACGATGACCGCAGCAACGCCGTCGTCGTCTTCGGCACCGCCGACGACATCCGTCTCGTTCGCGCGCTGATCGACAAACTCGACATCGTGCTCCCGCAGGTGCGTATCGAGGTCGTCATCGCGGAGGTCACGCTCGATGACCAAAGCGCCTCCGGCATCAGCGCGCTCGGGCTCAAGGTCGACGGTGACAAGCTGATCGGCTTTTCCGGCTCGACGGTCGGCGCGAGCATCAGCAACGCCACGATCAAACGTCCGGGCGCCACCGGGCCGTGGGATCTCGCGGCGGAAATCTCCCTCAACACCACGCCGCGCAAACGGCAGAACGCCATCACAACGGTGCCGACGGTCGTGACCAGCCACGGCAAACAGGCCAAGTTCTTCAACGGCGAGACCCGCCCGGTCGTCACCGGCACCATCCAGTCCGCCGCGGGCGTCAGCACCGGCCTGGCATCCAGCTCGACCGTCACCCAGCAGCAGATCGGCACCACCCTCACGGTCACGCCTTTCATTGGCGTCGATGGCGCCGTGCAGCTCGACATGGTGCAATCCGTCGAGGACGTCACGGGCGAGGTGCTCGTCGACCAGAATAAGCAGTACGTGATCGGCCGCCGGGAATCGACGAACTACGTCTCCGCCAAATCCGGCGACATCATCGTGATCAGTGGATTCCGGAAGAAGTCGAAGCTGAGCAGCGCGAGCCGCTTCGGCCCCATCCCGATCATCGGTGACCTGTTGGGTTCCCGTTCCAAGGGTGACACCATGAGCGAGCTCGTCTTCTTTGTCCGCCCGGTGGTGCTGGCCAACAACCCCGCGGTGGACAATGCCGACGCGATGCGGCGCATCGACGGCTGGCCTTCGCGCGACGAGGTGAAGAAGGAGATCGATCCTCGCTTCGTTCCGCCGAAGAAGTCCCTGATCGAGAAGATCCTCCCGTGAGCGTAGCCGTTGTTGCGGAGGCCCTGCCGCCGGCGCTCGCGGGGGCCCTCACTGAGGAACAGCGCCAGGCGGTGCTGGAGGCGCCGCGCGAAAAACGTCTGGAGGCGCTCGCCGCCGCCCTGGGGCGGCCCGAGCCCGAGGTGCTCACCCATCTCGCCCAGGCCGCCGGGCTCGATGTCGCGAGCAATCTCGAGACTGATCCCGGCGCGCGGGGGCTGCTGCCGCCGCGTCTCGTCCACGAGTACCAGATCATCCCGATCCGCCACGGCGAGGCCGCGGAAACGGGCGAGCCCACGTCGTCCACCCCGTTGCACATCGCCGCGGCCTGGCTGCCCGACGTGCTGATGGCCGACTGGATCCGCACCTTCACGCCGCGCCCGCTCATCTGGCACCTCGCGGTGCCGGAGCGCGTCCACCAGCTGATCATCGAGAATTTCGGCGTCGGCTCGGGTTCCCTCGACGACAGCGACGAGACCTATGTCGCCCCCGAGGCGCAGAAGGAGGCCGACGAGGTCGTCGACGAGGACGCCGCGGTGGTCCGCTTCGTCACCGACGTCATCACGCAGGCGATCAACGATCAGGCGACGGACATCCATTTCGAGCCCCAGGAAGGGCAGTTGCGGATCCGTTACCGCGTCGACGGCCTGCTGGTGCCGGTGCCGGTGCCTGAAAACCTGCTTCGTTTCCAGGACGCGATCATCTCCCGCCTGAAGATCATGGCGCGAATGAACATTTCCGAGAAACGCCTGCCGCAGGACGGCCGCATCAACTTCCGCGCCGGCGGCGTCGTGCTCGACATCCGCGTCTCGACCGTCCCCACGATTTACGCCGAATCGATCTCCCTGCGTCTCCTCAACCAGAAGAAGGAGGCCTACACGATGGACCGCCTCGGGATGAGTGCCGAGGAGCAGGGCCAGATCACCAGCATCCTCGACTACCCTCACGGCATTATCCTCGTCACCGGACCGACCGGTTCGGGCAAGAGCACCTCGCTCAACGCCTTCCTGCGGAAGATCAACTCCACCGACCTGCGGATCATCACGATCGAGGACCCGATCGAGTACGAGGTGCCCGGAGTGAACCAGATGCAGGTGCGGCCGGAGATCGGCCTCACGTTCGCCGACGCGCTCCGCCATGTGCTGCGGCAGGACCCCGACGTCAATGTGGTCGGTGAAATCCGCGATAAGGACACGGCGGAGAACGCCATCCGCGGCTCGCTGACG
>JAURJO010000161.1 GCA_030832235.1 Verrucomicrobiota bacterium | reverse complement strand
GTGGCCTCCTCTAGCCGTACGGCCTCGTGCGCGGTGAGGATGCCCGTTGGGACCAGGCGGATGACTTTTGCGATGACGGTGGAGGCGGGCAGGTCCGGCGTGAGCTTCGGACGGCGCGGGAGTTTCACCGTTCGGTAGGCGGCCCGCGGATAGCGGTAGCGCTTCGTCAGCGCGCGCTCGAGCACCGGGGTCACCTTGCGGTCGCGGATCACCAGCTCGCCGCCGTACCACGTGTTGCGCGGCTCCAGGTCGTCGTTGAGGAGCACGAGATCGGCGCGGCGTCCCGGCCCAAGGCCACCGAATTCGCCGTCGAGCCCGTAGCGCGTCGCGGGATGAAGGGAGCCGCAGCTCCACGCGATTTCGCGCTTCAGGCCGGCGGAGCGCGCCTGCCGGACAACCCAGTCGAGACCGAAGAGAAACAGGTCGTCGGCGTCGCGGTCGTCGGTGCAGACGCACACGCGCTTGGGGTTTGCGCCGAGCTCGGTGACGGTGCGGATCGCCTGCGGCAGGGAATGCCACGGGGTGCTCGGGTTGCCGCCGCGGAGAAAGACCCACAGGCCGTTCTCGAGGAAGTCGTCGGCGATGTCGCGGTCGATCGCCTCGTGCGTGTCGGTAATGCCGCTGGCGGCCCCGGCCGCCACGAACTCCCGACCGTAAATGTGGCCACAGACCGGCCGCCCACGGCGGAGCGCCTGCGCGAGGATGGCATGGCTGCGTTCGTCACCCGAGGCGACCGCAACGTAATCCATCTTCTCCCCCAGTGCGACGGCCTCGGGCCAGCGATCGAAAAGCCGGCCGATCTTCGCAGGGGTAAGATCCCCGCCGGCAGTTTCCAGCGAGGCGTTGGTGGCGGGAACCGTACTAGGCACGGTCAGATAGACGGAGAGCGGAGCGCGGCGGGCGTCCTCGAGCATCCATTCCACCCCGGCCGTGTCGCACACGTTGCCGATCTCGTGGGAGTCGCAGAAGACCGTGGTGGTGCCGTTGCGCAGCGCTGCCTCGGCGAACGCGCACGCGGTCATCATGCTGCTTTCGATGTGAACGTGCGGGTCGACGAGCCCCGGTGCGACGATGCCGCCGGCGACGTCGTGCAGGCGGCCGCGCGAGACCAGACCGGCCTTGGCGGCCGCCCCCGCCGGCTTCACGGCCGCAATGCGCCCGCCCTTGATCCAAACCTCGCGGTTCCGGTGGATGCGCTCGGTGTAGGTCGAGAGCACCCGCGCGCCGGTCAGCACGAGATCGGGCGCGGCGCGGCCCATTGCCACGGCGGCGAGGGCCCGGGTCATCGTGTGGAGCGGGGCGACGGAAAAACGGGTCAGCGTGGAGGGCATGGCGGGGTCAGAGTTCATCGACGATCACGCGCAAGACCCGGGCGGCAACCCCGGACACGGGTGCCTCATGGGTGTCGATCGGGTTGGTTCCGCGTTGCGCGCCCGCGAGATCACTGAGGCCGCGCACGATCAGGATCGGTACCTGGTTCGACCAAGCGACATGGGCCAGGGCGGTGGACTCCATATCGACGCAGCGCGCCTGCCACACGCGGAACACCCACTCACGGTAGGCCGCGTGATCGAGGAAGACCGGGCCGGCGACTCCGGTGCCGCCGACGCTCACCGACACTTCACGGCCGGCGGCGCGAAGTGCGGGAAGTTTCGCGGTGGCGCGCCGCGCGGCGGCGAGCAGGGCGGGATCGGCGGGAAACGCCGGGATGCGGCGGAAATCGGACTCGCCGCTCCGCACCGCCGCCACCTCGTTGGGGAAAATCATCCCGAAGTTCTCGTGCTTCGGCTGGAAAAACGACGGGCGCACGTGTCCGCCGTTGCCGTCCGGATTCAGGTACGCGGCCTCGGAATGGTAGGCCCATTGCTCGGGGATCACGACGTCCCCGACGTGCAGCGCCGGGTCGACCCCTCCGGCCACGCCGGCGAACAACACCGCGGTGATGGGGAATCTCTCCAGGGCGATTTGGAGCTGGTACGCGGCGTTCACGAGGCTCACGCCGGTGCGGAAAACGACGACCTCGTGCCGTCCGGCGCGTCCGCGCCAGAAGGAGAGCCCCTTGATCCGCGTTTCCGTGAACCCGCGCTCCGGTTCCACGCCGAACTCGCCGCGGAGCGCCGCCAGCTCTGGCGGATAAGCGGCGCAGAGCGCGAGCAGGGGCGGGCGGTCCGTTTCCGCCGCTGGCAGGATCGCGACCAATAAAGTCAGCGGCAGAACGAACCGCAGGAGAGGGTACTTGGCGGAGGTGAGGCGGGCGGCGGGCATGGAGATTGCCTTGAGTCAGCAGCCGCGGTGCCAGCGGGCGAAGTTATTTCCCGAGATGGCATCAGAATAGCTTTGCCGGTGCGTGGCGCGGCGCCTCCGCTGGCCCTCGCCCAACCCCATGCTCGAAGCCCTCTTCAAACTTAAGGAAAACAACACCACGGTCGGCCGCGAGATGCAGGCCGGCCTGACCACGTTCGCGGCGATGGCCTACATCCTCGCGGTCAATCCGGCCATCCTGGCCAACGCCGGGATGGACAAGGCCGCCTTGGTGACGGTCACCGCGGTGACGGCTGCGCTCGCCACGGCTCTGATGGCCCTGCTCACCAATTACCCGATC
>JAURJO010000160.1 GCA_030832235.1 Verrucomicrobiota bacterium | reverse complement strand
GCAGGTCTTGTTTTGTCAGTTTGATCGTCTCAGCGTTCGGTTTCGGGCGGGTCATGGTTTTCCTTCCTTGGGTGGTTTTTGGTTTGTTCACCCTACCACCTACCATGATCCGCCTTTTTGCTGAACATTCCCGACACTATCCCGGATTTTTAACAACGAACGCCCTGACCCCATTGACGGGGATCAAGGTAGTGGGAGCGACTTGGGGCGGAAGAATCCTGCGGTGGGTTGGCGGGCGCCTTTGCCGAGGCGTTTCACAAGGGTCCAACCATCGGGCGTGAGGTCGATTTCGCCCGGGAACTCGAAGATGACGATCGCGGAGGGTCGGTCGGCGAACAAGGCGCCGAGGCGGGAGAAGAGGATCGGCGCCACTTCCGGGATGATCTCGTAGGGTGGATCGATGAACACCAGGTCGGGCCGCGGACCCGGAGGCGCCGCGGCGATCTGGAGGGCGTCGGCTTGGGTCACGCTGAGATCCTCGGCTCCGACGGCACCTACGCTGCGGGCAACCGCGTCGATGTTTTGCCGGATGCAGGCGGCGGCGCGGGCGTCGCGTTCCACAAAGACGCCGCCGGTGGCGCCACGACTGAAGGCCTCCAGCCCATACGCGCCGCTGCCCGCGAAAAGATCGAGAAAGCGCGCTCCGGGCACCGCGGCTGCCAAGCTCGAAAAAACCGCCTGGCGCAGTCCGTCGGTCGCCGGGCGTACGCGGTCGCCCTTGGGCACCTTGAGCTCGATGCCGCGCGCTTTGCCTCCGCTGATCCTCATCGGGATTTCCCCAAGGAGCGGGTCGGTCGGCGGAGTTCGGCTGGTGTCGGCATGCGACCGCAACCCTCGCGTGGGGGCGGGTGACGGTTCAATCCCGTTTCCGTTGACCGTCCGGCTGCTTCGGCGCGGTTCCGTGCAACATAGCGTTTGCGCGGTGGTCTCCGTTGCCCAACGTTCTCTCGTTTGCGCGCTTTTGTGACGCCCGCAATCCGCGGGCGAGGGTGCGCATGGGACAGCGTAAACCTGTATTCTTTCTGAAACGGCGCCTGACGATCTTCGTTCTCGCGGCCGGCATCCTCGGTGCCGGCGCGGAGGCGCGTGCGCAGGCATCGCTGCCGTTTTCCGCCGAACGCGAAGTGAACGGTTGGCCGGTTTCGGTGTATCGCGCGGGTGACGTGGTTCCCGGATCCTCCGAGTCGCGCCGCGGCGGCCTCGGGCCCTTCGTGTTTTCCGGTCCCACCGGTGGCGAGACCGGCGGAACGGCCCGGGGATTTCGTCCATTTTGGGTCGAGTTTCGCGATCCGGCGGGAGCCTTCCGGTCGGCGCACCTTCTTTATCCGCTGTTCAATTACTCGGAGGACGGCGGTAACTACCGCTGGAGCCTGATGGAACTCATCCGCCGGGAGGGCCGGCTCGCAGGGGCGGCCGAGCCCGAGACTTTCGACGCCCGTCATCGATTCGAGGTCACGCCTTTCTGGTTCGAGCGGGAATTCGAGGACGCGTCGCTCAACTACCGCGCGCTGTTTCCGGTTTATGGTACGGTGAGGCAGAAATTCGGTTTGGAGCGCGCCTCTTGGATCTTTTTCCCATTTTTCACCCAGGTGGAGCAACGGGGTGCCGTCACGACGTATGCCCCGTGGCCTTTTGTACGGGCAACGCGCGGTGCGGCGCAGGGTTGGGGTCTGTGGCCGCTTTACAGCACCGTGGAACGCCCGGGGGAAAGTTCCGCAACGCACGTCCTCTGGCCGCTGGGCCACGACGTGGTGCGGCAACCCGGTCCCGATGATCCTCCCGGCACCGGGCCACGGCGTGACACCGCCTTCCTGCCCTTTTACAGCCGCAGCACCGGACCGGGGTATGTGAACGAGACGTTCCTCTGGCCGCTCTTCGGCTTCACCGAGCGCACCGCGCCCGTCCGGTATTCCGAGCAGCGTTACCTGTGGCCTTTGCTCGTTCAGGGCCGGGGGGATGAGGCTTACGTCAACCGCTGGGCGCCGTTCTACAGCCACTCCGTGATCAAGGGGCAGGCGAAGTGGTGGTACTTCTGGCCACTCGCCCGCCACGCGGAGTGGAGCGAGGAAGGCGTTGATCGTTCGCGCAGCCAGTTTCTGTATTTCCTCTACTGGCACGAGTCGCAACGCGCCGCCGGCCGGTCCGACGGTCCCGCCGCGACGCTCACGCACGTGTGGCCGCTCTTCAGCCACTGGGAGGACGGCCGCGGTCGCCGCCAATGGCAGTTCCTGAGTCCACTCGAGGTATTTCTACCCGGCAATGCGAAGGTACGGCAGGCGTGGTCGCCGTTGTTCGCGCTCGCCCGCCATGAGGAACGCCCGGGGGGCGGAGGCCGCACCTCGCTCCTATGGGATGCCGTCACGTGGGAGAATCGGCCCGAGGAGAACCGGGCGGAATTCCATCTCGGCCCGCTGTTCTCCAGCGTACGCGCAGGCGAGGCCCGGCGCCTCGCGCTCGGCAACGGTCTGCTCGGCCTCGAGCGGGACGCGCGGGGCGGCTGGAAATTCTTCGCGCTCCGCTTTTCATCATCGCCCTCCGATGGCCGCTGAGACCTCCCAACCTTCCGAGGAGATCGAATCGATCCTCACTTCCGCTCCCAAGCAGGTGGTTCGGCCGTTGGTGCGCGTGCTCGAGGGCATCGGCAGCTGCCTGCGGCTGCTGGTCGAGGCTGCGCGCCATGTCCCGACGCTGCCGCGCCAATTCGGGCGGTTCATCGAGCAATGCTACCTGATCGGTTACACGACGCTCCCGATCGTCGGCATCCTGAGTTTCTTCATCGGCAGCGTGCTCGCGCTGCAATCCGGTTACGCGGCCACCAACATCGGGCCGAAGCAGTTCATCGGACTCCTCGTCGGGCTTTCCATGGCGCGTGAGCTCGGACCGGTGATGGCCGCCGTGCTCCTGGCGGGCCGCGTGGGCTCGGCCATCGCCGCGGAGCTCGCCTCGATGAAAGTCTACCAGGAGGTCGACGCGTTGGAGACGATGAACATCCCGCCCGCGCGCATGCTCGTGCTGCCGCGCCTGGCGGCCGTCCTCGCGATGATGCCCGTGCTCACGATCATGTCCGACCTCGTGGGCTGGTTCGGCGGCGCGATCGTCGCGAAATACACCCACTTCATCTCGATCGAGCCCGCCTCGTACTTCGCGACCATGCGGCAGTACATGGACTTTGGCGACGTGCTCAACGGCCTCGTGAAGGCCGAGGTCTTCGGTTTCGGCGTCGTCCTCGTCTGTTGCAACATCGGTCTCAACACGCGCGGCGGCCCGCGTGAGATCGGCGCCTCCGTGACGCGCGCGGTCGTCACGTCCCTCATCCTCATCCTCGTGCTCGATTACTTCGTCACGAAGGCGCTGATGTGAACCGCCCATGAACGCTTCCGCGACCGCTTCCGCCTCCGCCCGCTCCGCCGCCGCCGTGGGTGTTTCCGTCGAGGGGCTCTCGAAGGACTTCAACGGCTTCCCGGTTCTGCGCGAAATCTCGCTGACCGTAAATCCCGGTGAGATCTTCGTCCTCATGGGGCCCAGCGGCTCGGGCAAGAGCGTGCTCCTCAAGCATGTCGTCGGCCTGGAGCAGCCTAGCGCCGGGCGCGTGCTCGTCGACGGCCATGACGCCTCCGACCCCGCGACGCGCGGCCGCGTGCGCATGGCGCTCGTTTTCCAGGCGGGCGCGCTGTTCAACTCGATGACCGTGTACGACAACCTCGCGCTTTACCCGCGCGAGCACCGGCTCGGCACCGAGGCCGCGATCCGCGACAAGGTGATGCGGTCGTTGCAGATGCTTTCGCTGGAGAACGCCGCGGGCAAAGTACCCGCCGAGCTGTCCGGCGGCATGCGCAAGCGCGTCGCCATCGCCCGGGCGCTGGTGATGGAGCCGCAGCTCATGCTCTACGACGAGCCGACCAGCGAGCTGGACCCGGTCATGTCGGCCACCATCTCCGAGGTCATCGCCACCCTGCGCGAGCAGTATCATGTGACGTCCATCGTCGTCTCCCACGACCGCGACCTCGCGCTCGGGATCGCCGACCGCGTCGGCATCCTCATGGGCGGTCGCCTCGTCTCGCTCGGGCCGCCGGCGGACCTGCGCGCCCCGGCCGACCCCCGCGTCGCCGATTTCCTCAACCCTGTCATCGACCTGCGGAACCCGCGTTTCCGCCAGCTCGCCGGCTGAACCGCGCGGAAAACTTTTCGATCCAAGGAGAACTCCCATGCAAAACGCACAGCAGACCGCCCGTGTCGGGCTTTTCTTCCTACTCGGGATGGCCCTCATCTGGGTGACCTTCGAGACGCTCAGCGGGGGAAAGATCCTT
>JAURJO010000018.1 GCA_030832235.1 Verrucomicrobiota bacterium | reverse complement strand
GCGCTGATCGACTCCGGCGAGATCGCCGCGCTGCTGCGGATCAACGCCGGTTTCGAGGAGAGCCTGCGCGCCGGCCGCGCGGTGCCGGTCCAGCTCACGGTGGACGGCGCCGACTCCAACACCGCGCGCTTCGTGCTGAACTACGCGGCCCAGATCACGGCGGCGGCGAACATCGCGCTCGCCGGCGAGACGCTCCGGAGAAGGGGGGGATCGTTCGCGGCGCCCGGCGGCGTCGATCTACGGCCGAGGGTCTGGTTCAACCCCGACCTCGAGAGCCGCAATTACTACGTGCCCGGGATCATCGCGATGCTCGTGATGCTGGTCGGCCTGATGCTCACGAGCATGGCGATCGTGCGGGAGAAGGAGACGGGGACGATCGAGCAGGTCATGGTGACGCCGATCCGCCCGGTGGAGTTCATCCTCGGGAAATGCGCGCCGTTCGCCGTCGTGGGCTTCGTCGACACGGCGCTTGTATCAGCGGTGGGCCTCTTCTGGTTCGATATCCCGTTCCGCGGGAGCTTCGCGCTCCTGCTGCTCGGGACCGCGCTGTTCCTGCTCGGGACGCTCGGGATCGGACTCTTCATCTCGACGGTGAGCCGCACGCAGCAGCAGGCGATGATGACGACGTTCTTCTTCTTTTTCCCCGCCATGCTGTTCTCGGGGTTCATTTTCCCGATCTCCAGCATGCCGGAGGTGTTTCAATGGCTGAGCCTGGCCGATCCGCTCCGCCATTTCCTCGTGATCATCCGCGGCGTCTTCCTGAAAGGCGTGGGCCTGGACGTGCTTTGGCCCGAACTGGTCGCGCTGCTGGCGATGGGCGTCGTGGTCATGACCTTCGCCGTCTCGCGCTTCCGGAAGATGCTTTGAGGAGTCCGCGTTCGTGGAGGTCGCGCCGATTCGGCCTGCGGATGGGCGTTCAGCGGGCGAGGTCGCGCTCGATGCCGGCGAGAACCCAGTCGCGGTCGGTGCGGGTGAGCTTTCCCTCCGCCGCCAACGGGCGCAGGATCTCCGCCGCCCGCGTCAGCAGCGAGCGCCGCGCCGGGACGTCGAGGGTGCCATCGACCTCGGCCCGAACCCAGAGCGCCGTCGCGTGCTGGATCTGGTTGAAGCGTTCGTTGGGTGCGGCGCGATATACGGCCTCCACCTCGGGCCAGAGTTCGGCGATCAGAGAGCGCGCCTCTTTGATCTCTCCGGCGCGGAAGAGAACCTGAACTCTGACCAGTTGGTCCTTAACCTCCAGGAAGCGGTCCTGGATCCGCGGTTGCTCTCCCAGCTGGGTGCGGAGCGCCCACCAGGCGTCGAGGTGCCTGCGCGCAGCGGCGTGGTCGCCGGTGTGTAATCCCGCCTGCACGAGTTGCTGGTGCGTTTCGCGACGCAGGTACTCCTCCTGTTCGCCGGGGGTGGCGCGATGCACTGCTTCAAGGCGGCGGAGGGAGGCCTCGCCCTCGGCGCGAACCTTCGGCCAGTTCATCCTCGCCACCTCGACGTCACGAACGCGTTCACGCACGACCTCCTCGCGAACCTCGCGTTCGCGCGAGTCGGCCGGCGCCTGATCGATCGAGGGTTGCATGTTTTCCCGCATCCGCGCGACGGCCGCGTCGGCTTGCGCGTCGCGCCCGGTGGAAGCGTAAAGCACGCCCAGAAAACCGTTCTGGTAGCCGATGTTCATCTTCATGAACGGCGTTGCCCAGTCGACCGACAGGATGGAAATGGCGTCGGTGTAAGCCTGCTCGGCCTCGGCGAAGCTTCCCTGCAGCTCGTTCAGACGGGCATCGCCGCCGTAGCTGATGCCAAGGTTGTTGATGTAGGTCGTGTTCTTGGAATCGAGCTTCAGCATCTCCTGGTAGATGGAGCGGTACTCGTCCCGGAGAGCGGCGGCTTTCGAGAAATTCCAGTCCGCGAAGGCGCCCAACGAGGCGCCTCCGGTGGCGTAGGCGAGGTGACGGCGGGCCGTCATGAGGAACGGTTCCGCTTCAAGGAATTGTTGGAGTCGCGTGCGGCCGATCTCGTTGAATTGCGAGCCCTCTGTGTGGCGGTTGCTCCGGTGGAGCGCCTCGGCCAGCCACGGGGCGAGGGAGGCGGCCGCGAGACCCGGCCGCCGACTTGGCGCGAGGCGATCTGCCTCCTCGGCGCTGGTAATCGCGCGCTGGTAGACTGGCACGGCCTCGCGGTTGCGTCCGCTGCGCAGGAGGCTGAAGCCCTTCCGATCGAGTACGCCGGCGAGGGTCCGCAGCGCGGCCGCGCGATGCGCCGGGTCATCGAGCAATGGCGCGAGCAGTTTCTCCGCGCGCTCGCACGTTGGAATGGCCTGCTGGTACTGAAGCAGCGAAGTGAACAGTCGCGCCTGACGCGTGAGGATACGGGCGAACTCGATCTTTTTGGCGGCGTTCAGCCCGCCGGCCGCCTCGACCTCCTCGAACATCGCCACCGCGCGTTCGAGGGCCTGTCGGCTTTCCTCTGCTTTGCCCTGCACGTCGAGGATCGCCCCGAGATTCGCGAGGGCGCGGGCATGGGCGAGCCGCGTCTGGGTGTTGCGCAGTTCCTTGGGCAACCCCTCGTAGTAGGCGACTGCGGTGCGGCTCACGCCGAGCTGAATGGGCAGTTGACCGAAATCGGTGAGTTGCTCCTCGAGGTCGGTGAGCACAAAGCCGAGCAGGTCCTCGGCGTTGGCGCGGGCCGACTCGGTGAGACGCTTGGCCTGCTCCGCCTCGCCCGCGGCCTGCCGGGCGACCCGTTCCGCCGCCTCGGCGCGGCGCTGCGCGCGCAGGCCGTAGATCATGCCTCCGGTCGCCGCGACCGCGAGCACCCCGCAGGCGGCCGCGATCGTACGGGCGCGCCAGAGGGCGCGTTTCGCCGCGGCTTCCTGCGCACGCGTCGCCGCGAGCTGTCGCTCCATCGCGGCCGTCGTCTCGCGCTCGAGGCGCGCGTCGCGGCTCCGCCGGATGACCGGCGCGAGCACGTCGTGCGTGAATTCCACGCGCCGCAGGTCGAGGCGTTCCTCGACGCGCAGCAGGCGGCGGTCGACGAGCTTCGCCAGCGCGTCCTCCGGCGCCCCGGCCGCCGCGAAGCCCTTGCGCACGCGTTCCTCCGCGATGCTCTCACGGTAACCCGATTCGGTGAGGAGTTCGTCCTCGAGAAAGGCCCGCACGCCCGGGACCTGGTCCGCCAGCACGCGCTCGTAGAATTCGTCGAGGATGGTGTCGCGGGAGCCCGCCAGCAGGTCGGCCGAGATCTCGGGCGCGCCTTGCGCGAGGCGGGCGTTGTTCAGCTCGCGGCAGACCAGGCTGAGCAGCGAGGGCTCGACCTCCGTCTGCGCGAGCTCGCCGCCGCCGCCCGACACGAAACGCACGATGGCCGCGGCCACGTCGGCGTTCACCAGTCCGCGACCCGGGCCGGTGACGGCCGACAGTGCCTGCGTGCCGGTCATGCGGGCGAGCCGCATGCGGTTCTGGGTGACCGACGGCATGCGGGCCTTCAGACCCTCGAGATGGGCGAGGTAGTCCTCGCGGAGCGCGATCAGGATGCGGTAGTCCGAACGGCTGAAGTCAAAGTGGTCCAATCCCGCCTCGTCGCGTTCGAGACGGGCCTCCAGGGCCCGCGGCGCGCGGTTTTCCACGAGATCGGCGAGGTCCTCCATGAACTCGGCGGCCCGCCGGCGGCCGGCCTCGTCACCCTGCGCGAGGGTGAAAATCTCCTCGAATTGGTCGAAGATGAGCAGCGGGAGCAGGGTGCGGCCCGAGGCATCGCGCAGCAGATCGTTGCGGTGGTGGAGAAACTCCCAGAGGGTTTCGCCGCCGTTGGCCACGCCCGGGCGCGTCCAGTGTCCCGCCGCGCGGGTGGCGCGGATGATGGCCTGTTTGATCTGTTCCGAAGGCGGCGGGGTGTCGGGGCCGTAGTCGATGCGGACGTAGACCGGGCAGTATCCCTCGGGCCGGAGGCGCGGCACGATGCCCGCGCGGAGAATGGATGTTTTGCCGAGGCCCGACTGGCCGAAAAGCACGGTGAGCAGTCGGCGCTGGACACGCCGGGCGAGCTCGCCGACCTCCTCCTCGCGGCCGTGGAAGTAATCGCGGGTCTCCTCGGTGAACGAGGCGAGACCGAGCCAGGGGTTGCGCGGGTCGACCGCGTGTCCGTCGTTGGCGGGCGGGTTACTCATACGCGGCGGGCGTTGCAGAGGTCCTGGAGGCGGGCGGCGAACTCGGGCGAGATCTCGCCGCCGGGCAGGCGGGTGAAATGAACGGCCTTGAAGCGTTCGGGCACGAGCGCGGCGGCCTCGGTGGTGTCGTCGATGCAGATGGGCAGGATGAAGACCGCGCCCTCGGCCATGTTGCGGGTGCGGTCCACGGCGTAGCTCCACTCGCGCCGGAAATAGGCCTCGAGGCGGCGCTGGGTGGTGGCGGAGACGACCGGCAGGAAGAAGGCGCACCGGCTGATGTTCTGCCGGATCTTGCGGTCGTAGTCGTCGCCGCTCTCGAGCCGGTCCATGT
>JAURJO010000159.1 GCA_030832235.1 Verrucomicrobiota bacterium | reverse complement strand
TGTGATGTCACCGCGGCCGACCTTCACGGTCTGGAACTCCGGTTTCTTGTCGGAACCTTTGTTGAAGTAGTACCAGCCGCCACCGCCGCCGGCGGCGAGGACGACCAGGAGGAAGATAAGACCACCGTAGCTCTTGGACTTGGGCATGACGTGAGAAGGAAGTGGGTTGGGACAGGTGCCTGCGGGGTAGTGTCAACGAATCGACGAGGGAGCCGACCCGTGCAACAAAACATTCGCGTGACGTCGCAAAGACGCTCCGCGCGGGAAAACGTCACGCATTGCCGGATTTTGTCCGCATCGGGCGTTTTGGTCCACCTTCCCGACCGGACTGGCGGCCGTAGGCCCTGGCCAGAAATGTAGTAGTGATCGCGAGTCGTTTCCGCAGCTCCGGGGGGTGCAGTACCTCGGCCTCCTCCCCCCAGCCGAGCACCCAGCCTTCGACCTCCGCGAGCGCGCCAAGCCGCAGGGTGAGTTCCAAACCGCCTTCGGGCAGGTCGCGGACCTGCTGCGACTCGTGCCATTCGCGTTCGCGCACGCGATCGGCGACCGCGGCCGTGAATCGGATCACGACCTCAAAGTTGCCCGGGCCGCCAAGCACCCCGAGCGCGTTCGCGAAGAAAGCCTCTGGCGAGAAGTCGTTGGGACGCACAAAGCGCGCGTCGGTTGTTTTAGCTCCGCTGATGCGGGGCAGGGCGAATGTCCGCAGTGCGGCCCGGTCGGTATCGAAGGCGACCAAGTACCAGAGGTTCTCGCGATGCGCCAAATGGTACGGCCGGACTCGCCGGTGTTCTCCACGGCGCGCCCCCGGCTTCCGGTAGTCGAACTCCACCTCCAGCTGGCGCAGCACGGCGGTGCTGAGCGTGTTGAACACGGCGAGGTCGGCGCGCCCGAGGCCGGTGTTGCGGAACGACACCGAGCGGAGCTCGTCGGCCGGTGAGAACGTGATGCGGTCGCGCAGGCCGCCCGCGAGTTTCTCGAACGACGCCTCGAGCTGCCGGTGGAACGGCGTGCCGCGGTACTGCTCGAGGGCCTTGCGCGCCACGAGCAGCGCGAGCAACTCGCCCTCCGTGACTTGCACGGTCGGAAACGCGGAGACCGGGTGCGTGTAGCGGTAAGCATTGATGCGCGGGTCGAACTCGATCGGCAGATCGAGCCGGTCCCGCATGAAGGCGACATCACGCACGATCGTCTTGCGCGAGACCTCGAGGCGCTCCGCGAGCTTCGTGCAATTGGTGAAGGCGCCGCGGCGGAGCTCCTCGTGGATGCGGAGCATGCGCTCGATGGGCGGACGGGAAAGCTGGGCGTGGGCCGGCATAGATTGCACGAAACAGGTTTTTTAGGCTGGGACAAGTAATGTCCCACCCGGGGTGTTAACTTAACGTCATGAAATCCCGCTTCTCCCCGGTCTCCGCCCTTTCTCCTGATCTCACTTGGGTCCACGACGGCCTCCGCTGGCGCGTCACTGCCTGGCCCGAGGTCACCTTTCTGGTGGAGGATGCCCCGGGCCGCTGGTCCGAAGCCGCGCCCGGCGAGGCCGCCCTAGCTTCGGCCGCGCTCGGTGTCAGTCCGGCCCGCTGGCGGTGCTATCTGGAGTTCGTTCCCGCCGACGTCGCGGCCTTCCTCGGGCGGTTCGCCTTTAGTCGGATGTCGGCGTTGTTCGCCCTGACCCGCGTCCCGGAACTCGCCGGTGAACTCATGCGCACGCCGGCCTTGGTGGCGTTCCTGGTCGCCCATCGCGACCTGAGGGGCGGGGAGGGGCACGCTTGGGGGGAGATCTCGGCGGTTTATGAGCGCGAGTCTGTATTCGGTCTCCTGCAGTGGCTCGGGCTGCCGGCTTCCCGCCAGACTCTCGAGATTCTGCGTCGCGTCGCTGACCCCGATCTGCCGCGCCGGCTGCTGGAGCCTTTGCGCTCCGCTCTGTGGGAACCGGAGGTGCTTTGGTCGCTGGGACGCGGCGGGATCGTGTCCGACGAGCAACTCGCCCGCGCCTGCCACGCCCTGGCGGCGTGAACGGGCGGCGTCGCGTCACATGCCCTTCTTCACGAAGGCGATGTCACTCGCGTTGTCCTTCAGGCGAATCGTCTTCTGGCCCTGCGAATCCTTCCCGACGTAATCAATGCTGGCGGCGACGAGGATGGGCAGGTGCTTGCGCACGTCGCGGCTCTCGCCCTCGCTGGTCACGTCGACGGTCCAGATTTCCTGCACCGGCCTACCTTCGGTCGCTTCCTTGTTCTCGCGAGCGGACAGCTTGAGGTACTTTTCGTACACGGTGACGGTGACCATATACTCGCGGAAGCCGGCGAACTGGGTGGAGGGCGGGTCCTGCACCGTTACCGTCTGGTAGACCGGCCGGCCCTGCGAGTCGGTGCCGACTTGGATGCGCTCCATGCGCACTTGGCCAGGGACGGTCACGTAGACCGGCTCGGAGACCATCTCCTGTTTCACCTTCGGCGGGCCCACCCCGTAGTCCACGTCGACGATCATGTCGGCCTTGGTGTTGGGCGGCGCCTCGTACATGCCGCGCCCGGACAGGGCGGTCTTCACGAAGCCGGCGGCCTCCTTGAAGCGGAGCGAATCGTCGGCCACGAGTGGGTTCTTGTTGCGGACCTCGTAGGAGATGGCGTCGGCGGCGCGCGGTTTGGCAATCGAGTCGACCTTCAGCTCATGGGTCGTGGCGCAGCCGCCGAGCAGCAGCGCGGACATGAGAAACGCTATTCGCGCGTGGAGGGCGCGAGGGGAGCGGGAGTCCTTTTCGCCGGTTACCATGATGGTTTCGGATGCCGGCGAGGATAATCAGAGAGGCCCGACACGCAACCGCACCCGGGATGCGAAAGGCTCCAGGCGGTCGCGGACTATTTCCGCCGGGCTTCGCGCTGGGCGCGAAGCACCACGCGGAACATCTGGATGCAGAGCCAGAATACGCCCGACATGCACGCCGCGGTGAGGCCGCCCCAGAGCTTGATCATGCGACCGTCGTTCGACGGGACATGCGGCGAGACCACCGTGTAAATGAAGAGGAAGAACGCGACGACGAGGATCGCGTCCACGGCGATGGAAACGGGCGTGACGTACTTCTTTTCCTGCTGCGACATGCCGGCGAAGGAGATGCAGCCCGCGCGCCTTGTCCACGGAATTCTGGCGGCGCGGGTGCTGGGTAAAACCTGCGGGCGGTTGATGCGGCGGGCAATGGGTTCGCCGCTGGGGCGGCCCGCGGGGAACGCGTCGTCCCGGGGCCACCGGTCGTCTAGAACGTCCCGCTGAGGCCGAACTTGATGACCGTGGTATAGAGGTCGTTGCGTGTCGCGCGGTCGCGAATGTAGGTGTACTGGTGGTTGGTGCCCACGTTGAAGACGTTGATGACGTCGGCGTAGACGCTGAGGCGGCGGCTGAATGCGTAGGCGAGGTTCACGTCCACCGGGGAGCTGCCTTTGTCGTACACGCGCCGCGAAGGGTCGACGTTGTAGGTCTCGAGGCGGTCGGACATGTGGTTGACCTTCACGCGGATCGTCCAGCCGTGGGCGATGTAGGAGACACCCACGTTGCCCGTGCGCGGGGTGAAGAGGGGGATGGTGCCGCCGGTGCGGGTGGAGCCCGGGGTTCCGTAATCGCCCTCGGTCTGCAGCCATGTGATGTTGGCGAAGGCACCGAAACCACGCCAGAAGCCGGGCAGGTGGCTGAATTGCTGGCTGTAGGCGAATTCCAGCCCGCGGATCGTGGCGGAGCCGCCGTTGCGGTCCGTGGTGAGCAGATAGCCCTCGTACTCCTGGCCGAAGATGTTGTTCGTGGAATCAACGCGGCCGACGCCGGCGCGGTAGATGAAATCGGTCAGGCGCTTGTCAAACGCGCCGAGCGAGACGAGTCCCGCGGGCTCGAAATAGTACTCAAGCGACGCGTCGAGGTTCCGCGAGCGCTGCGGCCGCAGGTCGGGGTTATTGGACGTGAGAGTGAGATTGTCGTTGTTGACAGTCATGTCCGGCACGATCTGGCCGAAGTTCGGCCGGCCGATGCCCGTGGACCAGCTGAGCCGGCCGATGAGGTTGCGCGTGGCGGAATACTTCAGGTGCACGCTCGGGAAGAGGTTGCGGTAGTCGCCGCCGGCCCGGGTGCGGTTGCCGTATTCGGCGAGGCTGCGGCGGGTCTGCTCCTCGTCCGTCACGGCGCCGACCCACGCGGCGCGGCGCGCACGCTCGGCGGCGGTGAGTTCCTGCTTGAACCCCGACCCGGTGAAGCGGGTGTCCTCCATGCGCACCCCGGTCACGACTCCCAGCCGTCCCCAGCGGGTTTCCCCCTGCACATAAGCGGCGGTGACGGTCTCCTCGGCCCGTGAGTCGAGGCGGATCGAGTCCTGCACGCTCGTGGCGACCGTGCGCCGGAAAAGCTGAGGCTGGTTCAGCAGGGTGGCGCGGAGTTCGGGCAGCTTCATGAACGGCAAGCCGCGCGGGTAGTTGAAGGCGACGTGCGTGTAGCCCGGGTCGAAGAAGCGGCCGAGATCGTCGTCGTTCGCCGTGCCGACCGGTCCGGCCACGCCGTTGGGGCCCACGTAACTGTAGAGGTTGCGTTCCTGGTCGCGTCGGCGGGTCTGGTCGCGGAAACGCAGGCCGGTCTTGAACGCGAGCGGCCAGGAAGTGGCGAAGGCGCGGCGGTAATTGAGCTGGGCGCCCACGATCTCGTCGCGGCTGTAGATCTCCGGCAGGTCGAGTGACGTCATCGTCGAGTTGCGCGGGTCGAGTATGTCGGGGCCGCTCGTCTGCGTGACGACGAAGTGCCGGTGGGTGAGCGAGCGGTCGAAGCGGAACCCCGCGCCGGCGACGGCACGCGCCGGGATGAAGCGGCGTTCCTCGCCTTGGGAGGGTGAGAAGTTGGCCGTGAAGTCGAGTTTACCGCCGAGAAACCGCGAGTTCTCGCCCCCGACCGTGAAGTTGAGCGTGCGCACGTCGCGCTCGCGGCGGTTCTGGTTGAAGGTGAACGTGAGGTTGCGGGTTTCGGTGACCTTGTCGGTGACGGAGACGATGTTGGCGGCCGTGGCGGTGCTGATGGTCGGCTGCCGGCGATTGAGCTGGTCGACGTAGTAGGAGTAGGTGGCGTTGAAATAAACGCGCGTGGCGTCGCTCAGCCGGTAATCAAGGCGCGCGCCGAGCCCCTGCCGCTTGTGCTTCAGCTGGTCCTGCCCCCAGTTGGCCGCGGTGAAGAACACCGGGCGGTCGGTCGCGGTGGTCTGCTCGTAGAGCAGGTTGCTGCGATCGCGCGGCTTGTGGCTTTCGTTGTAGCTGGCGGTGAGGAGCAGGCCGAAACGCTCGCGGAAGAGGTCGGAGTAGCTCAGGCTGAAGAGCGGCCGGAACGATTTCTGGTCCAGATTGAGGGAGTTCCCGACGTTGTAGGTCGCGCGGCGGCCCTTGCGGTCGAGCGCGCTCTTCGTGCGGAGGTTGACGCTGCCGCCGATCGAGTCGGCGTCCATGTCGGGCGTGGCGGCCTTGGTGACCTCGATGGTCTCGATGAAGTCGGCGGGGACCTTGTCGATCTCGAAGCCGCGATTGAGGCTGCGGGTGGACCCGTTGGACCCGCGCGTGCCGTCGATGCTCACCGCGTTGAGGTTGGAATCCACACCGCGGATACGAACAAGGTAGATCTCGCCTTCCGACTCCTCCTTGCTCACGCCGGGCATGCGCTGGAGGAAATTGCCCAGGTTAAGGTCGGCCACGTTGCCGAACGCGTCGGAGGAGATGACGTCCTTCACGTTGCCGGCGTTGCGGCGCTCGGTGATGGCGAGCGCGTTGCCCTCACGCTCCCCCTCGACGACGAACTTCTCGAGTTTGTACACGGCGGAGGTGAGGCCGAGGTCGCGGGTCGTCACGCCGCCGGCCGTGACGCTCACCGGGGTGGAGACGCGCTCCAGTCCGGCGTAGGTGGCGGTGACCGTGTAGGCGCCGGCGGCCAGCCCCGTGAACTCATAGCGGCCGTCGCGCCGTGTCAGCGTGGTGCGGTCGCCCGGGGCGAGGGAAACCTCGGCGCCCTCGAGGTTCTGACCGGTGGCGATGTTGCCGACCGTGCCGGTGAGCGAACCGGTCTCCGCGGCCACCGCGGACGCGGGTGAAAAGTGCAGGGCAGCCGACAGGCCGAGGAGAAGCCCGGCGGCGATATTGCGAGTGAGGTAGAAGCGGTGGGCGGGGAACGACGTCTTCATGGGGTTTCAAAACTGCGCTGAAGGCCGGTGAGGGACAGAGGTGGCACGAACATGCGTGGGGTTGAGGCCGAGCGGGTGGGACGCTTGGAGGGAACGGCGCACGGGGGAATGCGCAGCGGGGTACGGGCTAACGTTGCAAGGAATCGATCGACCGCAAGTCCGGCGCGATCCGCAGCGGCCATCGCGGCTAAGAGGCGAGGCGATATATCGCCGAAATTAGTGAACAGGCCGGACGGATTCGACCGGGATACAGGAGCAAACGGAGGTAACGGAAAATGGGGTGAAGCTGGAAATGAACAGAAGTAGCCAAGGGTCATTGGCCGTACTATCCGGGCCTTTGGTATGCTGCCCGGCGTGGTTTCGTGCGTGGGCGGCACTTCGGACTAACCTCGCTGACTTCATTCGAACGTTGCATGCGTCGGAGGCGCAGGAGAGAGCTGGATGAAAGCGAATCGTTTCCCTGCGTAATTTATGAATATTACCCCGTTCGTTCCGGCGGCTCGTTTCAGCCCGGCGTCTCTACTCAAGCTT
>JAURJO010000158.1 GCA_030832235.1 Verrucomicrobiota bacterium | reverse complement strand
TAGTCCTCCGCGGCCCCGTCAGGGGTGGTTTTCGGAAATTCGTTTCCGCGGGTGACTTTGCGGCGGGTCGGCGCCAAGTTGGGCTGAAATGAAGGTGATCGTGCTCTGTTCCGGCGGGATGGACTCGGTGACCGCGCTGCATTGGGCGCGGCGCGAGCATGACGTGCGTCTGGCGCTCAGTTTCGACTACGGTGCGAAGCACAACGCGCGCGAATTGCCGATGGCGGCGGAGCAGGCGCGGCGGCTCGAGGTGGCGCACGAGGTCGCGGGACTGGAATTCTTCCGCCGCCTCTTCCGCTCTGCCCTGCTGCAGGGCGGGGATGAGATCCCGGAAGGACATTACGCTGACGACACGATGCGGCAGACGGTGGTGCCTTTCCGCAACGCGATCCTCCTTTCGGTAGCCTGTGGAGTGGCGGAGAGCGCCGGGGCGGAGGGCGTCGTGATCGCGGCGCACACGGGCGACCACACGATCTATCCGGATTGCCGGGAGGATTTCATGCGGGCGATGGCCGATGCGATGCGGCTGGGCACGTACGCCGGGGTGCAGCTGCTGCGGCCGTTCATCCATCTCGACAAAGGCGGGATCGCGGCGCTCGGCGGAAAACTCGGCGTGGATTTCGCGGCCACCTACTCCTGCTACAAGGGAGGCCCGCGCCATTGCGGGGCGTGCGGCACGTGCGTGGAGCGCCGCGAGGCGTTCCTGCGCGCGGGGCTGACGGACCCGACCGAATACGAGACGCGGCGGCCGTTGCCGGCCGGTCCGGTGGTTCGGAACTGAGGGGTATTCGATGCTCGTCGCGGAGATCTTCCATTCCCTGCAGGGCGAAGGTGAGTTGACCGGCGTGCCGTCAGTCTTCGTGCGATCCAGCGGCTGCAATCTCCGCTGCACCTGGTGCGACACCCCGTACGCCTCGTGGAATCCCGAAGGCGAGGCTCGGTCGGTGGCGCAGATCATGGCGGCCGTGGAGGAGCACCCCGCGACGCGGCATGTGGTTTTCACGGGGGGTGAGCCGATGATCGCGCGCGATGCGGTGGAGCTGGCGGCGGCGGTGAAGGCGAGCGGGCGCCACCTGACGATCGAAACCGCGGCGACGGTGGCGCCGGCCGGTATCGCGTGCGACCTCGCCTCGCTCTCGCCGAAGCTCCTGAATTCCGCGCCCGATGCGGTGAAGCACGCGACGTGGCGCCGCCGGCACGAGGCGACCCGTTGGCAGCCCGACGTCGTGCGGCGTTGGATCGACGCCTACCCTTACCAGTTCAAGTTCGTGGTCTCGCGCGAGGATGACATGGAGGAGTTGGAGACGATGCTGACGGCGCTGCGGCGCGACATTCCGCGGCACAAAGTCCTGCTCATGCCGGAAGCGAGGACGCCGGAGAAAATGCGGGAACGGTCGGCGTGGCTCGCAGAGGCTTGTAAGCGCGGCGGCTATCGCTACGCCCACCGCCTGCACTTGGAGTTGTACGGCAACCGCCGCGGCACCTAGACCCATCGTCGCGATGCGCCCGACCGCCGAAGATTCCTCCGCGGCATCCCCGCGCCTTTCGGCGCAACTACATCAGCTGGCGGAGATTTTCCGCGAACGGACCGTCACACTGCGCGAAGTGATCGCGACGCTGGGGGGCCGCGCGACGGCACTGCTGATGGTGATCCTCGCGCTGCCGTTCTGCGCGCCGGTTTCGATTCCCGGCCTATCGGTGCCGTTCGGCTTAGTGATCTTGCTGCTGTCCGCCGGCTACGCCGCCGGCCGGCCGTTGTGGCTTCCGGCGCGGTTGCTCGCGGTGGAGCTTAAGCCCCGCTTTTTCCCCGGTCTGCTCGAGGCGACAAGCCGGTTGCTCGGGTGGATCGAGCGACGGATTCGCCCGCGTTGGCTGTGGTTAACCGCCAGCCGCGTTTGGCTACGGCTGCACGCGCTGGCGGTGTGCGCCGGCGCCTTTCTCCTGCTGCTCCCGCTGGGCGGCATACCGTTCACCAACACCCTGCCGGCTTTGGTGGTGGTCGTGGGAACGCTCGGGATGCTGGAGCGCGACGGCGCGGCGGTGGCCGCGGCGTACGGGCTGCTCGTCGCGACCCTGGCTTATTTCGCCGTCTTCGCGGGCGCCGCGTTCGAGATTACGCAGCGCCTGCTGCGGGCTTGGTCGGAGTGACGCCGCCGTTCTTCGGCGGGATAAGCCATGAGGCGGCGACCGATCCGCCGAGCAGGGCGGCGATGATGCCGAGCGACCACGTGATGGGGAATTTCCCCCCGAACAATTCGTTGAGCCACGCCATCTTGAGGCCGACGAAAATAAGCACGAGGCCCAGCCCGTACTTCAGGAAGCGGAATTTGTGCACGATGCCCGCGAGCAGGAAGAACATGGAGCGCAGGCCGAGGATGGCGAAGATGTTGGAGGTGAAGACCACCAGCGGTTCCTTGGTGATGGCGAAGATGGCCGGCACCGAGTCGACGGCGAAGATGATGTCGCTGAATTCGATCGCCGCGAGGGCGACGAGCAGCGGCGTGCCGTGGCGCACGCCGTTCTCCATGACCAGGAACTTCTGGCCTTCGAAGCGCGTCGTGATGGGCACGATCTTTCGCAGGAGCCGGAGCAGCGGGTTGCGCTCCGGGTCCATCGGTTTCTCCGGAGCGAACAGGATCTTCAGGCCGGTGAGCACCAGGAATCCGCCGAAAACCCATATGACCCAGTGAAACTTCATCAGTACCGCGCCTAGCGAGATGAAGAGCACCCGGAAGAGGAGCGCGCCGAGAATGCCGAAAAACAGCACCCGGTGCTGGTACTGCGAGGGAACGCCGAAGAACGTGAAGACGACGATGAAGACGAAGATGTTGTCGACCGATAGCGACAGTTCGACGACGTACCCGGTGAGGAACTCCAACGCCGTCTGGCGGGCGAGACCGGTCGCCTCCGCAGCCGTCATCCCCGCGGCGATCAACCGCGGATCCTGGGGCAGTTTCCATTCCGCGTAGCGCCAGAGTCCGAAGCAAAACATGAGCGCGAGCGCGCACCACCCCACCGTCCAGCCCAGCGCCTCCTTGTAGGAAACGTCGTGCGCCTTCCGGTGGAAGACGCCCAGGTCGAGCGCCAGCAGGCCGAATACGCCGAGGGTGAAGAGCCCGTAGAACCACCAGTAGTCGGCGAACGGAAACAGGGAGATGGTTTGCATGAAAGGGGCGAACGTGGACCAGGAAACTTGCCCCTCAAGGTCAACCGGCTTGGAATTTCCCGCAAAGCTTCCACCCGGTTTCCCGTGGCTCCGGCCGATTCTCGACTCCGAGCGGTTCGCGGCCTTCATTCCGGCGATGAATCCCGCACCCCAACCGGTCATTTCCGGAATCGGTCAGATCGCCGTCTCCGTGGCGGATGTCACGGCGTCGACCGCCTTTTACCGGGATGTCTTGGGCCTGCGATTCCTGTTCTCGGCCGGCCCGAACCTCGCGTTCCTCGAGGCGGGCGGCGTGCGCCTCATGCTGACCACCTCGCAGGGGCACGGCGAGGCCGGCAAGAACTCCGTGCTCTACTTCCGCACCGGCGACCTTGCGGCGGCCTATGGCGCGGTGGTCGCGCGCGGAGCCCGCGCCGAACGCCCCCCGGCGCTCACGGCGCGGATGCCCGACCACGAATTGTGGATGGCGTTCGTACGCGACACCGACGGCAACCTCGTCGGGTTGATGAGCGAGGTCCGCGCCTGACGGGCGCGAAGCCGGCCGTCAGCGCGGGCCGTCTGCGAACACGCGTCCGGCGACAACGGTCGCGGCGACGTGGGTGGTGTACTCGAACGGGTCGCCATCGAAGAGGGCGAGGTCCGCGTCCTTGCCCTCGGCCAGCGAGCCGGTGCGGGCATCGATGGCGAGGATCCGGGCGGCGTCCAGCGTGACGGCCGCGAGGGCCCGCTCGAAGCCGAGACCGCGGGCGGCCGCGAGCGCGGCTTCGAACAGCACGACGCGGGTCTTCGGCACGTAGCCTTCGTAACCGCTTTGGAACGTGAAGGGGATTCCCGCCGCCGCGAGCCGCGCCGCGGTGTCCATCGCTAGGTTCTCGGTGTCCTCATTCGCCCGGGCCATCGTGGGATGCAGGATCACGGGGAAGCCGCTGGCCTTGATCTCGTCGAGCACGAGCGGCGCGTCGGCGCAACCGTCGAGGACGATGCGCAGGTTGAACTCCCGGGCGAGGCGGAGGGCCGCGAGGATGTCCTGCTGGCGGTGTGCGGTGATGAGGAACCGCTGCGAGCCGTCGAGCCCGCGGGCCAATGTCTCGAGGCGGAGGTCGCGCGCGGGGCGTTTGGTCTCGTCCTTCGCCTCGCGCTTCCGCGCGTACTCCTGGGCCTTGATCAGTTCGGCGCGCAGCATCGCGACGGCCTTGGCCCGTGTGCCGGGAGATTTCGTGGCGGCGCTCGGCGGGCCCTCGGCGCGGTTCACCGCGCTGCTGCCAAGCGAGACGGCGATCATCGCGGCGGGGTTCATCACGTCCTCCTCCACGCTGTGGCCGGCGGTGCGCACGATCATCGTCTGGCCCGAAATGAGCGCACCCGGGGCGTGCCCGGTGTTAAGGGTGGTGATGCCAAACGACCGCACCCACGCCACGAGCGGGTCGCGGGCGTTGTACGCGTCAATCGCGCGCAGTTCCGGCTGCAAGGGCGCGGAGCGGTCAAGCATGTCCTGATCCTGCGGTTGGTTGAGGATGCCGGAAAGCCCGGCGGTCGCGCGGGCGTCGATCAGCCCCGGGGTGACGACCTTGGCCCGGAGGACCCGGTGGTCGGCGGGGACGGTGCGACCCGTGGCCGGGCCGGCGTAGCTGACGCGGCCGTCGCGAACGAGCACGAGGCCGTCCTTGATGGCCGGGCCGGCGAGCGTGTGGACCGTTTCTCCGAGGATTGCGAGCGGAGCCGCGGTTTCGGCCGCGGGGAGTGCGGGAAGTATCAGCAGGCAGAGCGTCGTTAGGAGGGTTCTCATTGTCCGTTCCCTCCGTTGGCGGCGGCGATGATGTCCCACGCGCTGCCGAAGCAGCAGAGGACCGCGCGGCGGCTGTCCCCGGCGCCGGGTCCGCCGCGGGCGTAGAGTCGGTCAGCGGGATTCGCGAGGTCGAAGACCTTCACGCCGTCCACCCACGTTTGTTCCACCTCGGTGTAAACGCTCAACGGGTCGCCGGAGAGGAGAATGAAATCGGCGTCCTTGCCCGGCTCCAGCGTGCCTACCCGGGCCTCGAGCCCGAGCATGCGGGCGTTGGCGATCGTGACGGCGCGGAGGGCGGCATCCCGCGTCATGCCGGCCCGGACGGCCAGCGCGGCGGAGCGGAGGAAGAGCCGGGAGTCGGTGACGCTGTCGTCGGTGTGCAGACCGACTTCGGCGCCGGCCCGCTCAAGGGCGGCGCAATTCTCGAGCGCGAAGTCACGCGTCTCGAGTTTGCCGCCCGGCGAGTCGATGATGATGACCGAACTCGGCACGCGGGCGGCGGCGATCTCGGCGGCAACCTTGGCGGCCTCGCTCACGTGGTGGAGGACAACCTTGAAGCCGAACTCCTTTTGGAGGCGCAGGACGGTGAGGATGTCGTCGTGGCGGTGCGTGTGATGCTGGACGATACGGCGGCCCTCGAGGACTTCGACGAGCATCTCGAGCGCGAGGTCGCGCGGGGGGAGTTTCTCGGGGTCGTTCCCGGCGCGTTCGCGGCGGGCCTTGTACTCCTGGGCCTTCACGAATTGCTCGCGGACGAGCGCGGCCGATTTGGCGCGCGAACCGGGGAACGGGCCGCCGGGCGTGCGGATGGAGTTCGTGCCATTGGCCATCTTCAGGCCGCCGGCGGTCGAGCCGTCGGGCAGGCGGATCAGCAGGTCGTCGATCACGCGGCCGTCGCGCAGTTTTAGGTAGAGCGTCTGTCCGCGGATAAGGTGGCCGGAGCCGGGCATCACGTTGACCGTGGTGATGCCGCCGGCCTGCGCCTTCTGGATGCTGG
>JAURJO010000157.1 GCA_030832235.1 Verrucomicrobiota bacterium | reverse complement strand
CGTTGGCGATGACGGATGGCGGGGGAAATTCCGTTGCCGGGGGAATCCCGGCCACCTTGCTGCGGGTGAAGCGGGAGTTCCCTGCGCCGCGCGGCAAGGAGTCGGTGCCGCAACTCGTGGCGTATTTCTTTGTCGGAGCCGACGGGGTGGTAGGCGGCCACTCCGACATGGTGCGCCGTGACGCCTGGAACCGCGTGCTGCACGGACGCGCCGATCGTTGGGCCTACGTTTTGATGCAGACCGACGCGCGGGACGGTGAGGCGGCGGCGTTGGCGCGGATGGAGCACGTGTTGCGCGGGGTGTGGCCGGTGCTGGTGCCGTCGACGCGAGCGCCCGCGCCGGGCCAACCTTGATCTTGAGGTTTGAATGACGGCACCTACGGTTCGCGCCTCTTGAATTCAGCAGGCGCAGCGGTTTTGGCCTTCATCTCGGCCGACGGCGAGCAGTTGCTCGATTGGGGGCTGGCCATCCTTTTCGTGGTGGTGGGCAGCGGCATAGGCTTCCTCATCGTCTGGGCGCTGACCCGCCACATCCGGCGGGCGGCGCACGAGCAGGCGGCGGAGCTGATCGAGGTGGCGCGACGTGAGGCGGCCGTCGCGGCCGAGGAGCTCAAGCAGAAGGCGGAGTCCGAGATTCAGGACAAGCGCGCGGAGATGAACCGCGAGTTCGACCGCCGCGAGATCGAGAGCGATATCCGCCTGCGCGAGATCCGCGCGCACGAGGAGTCGCTCGCGCTGCTCGATTACCAACTGGAGCAGCGCCAGGAGCGGCTGAACCGCGAGAACGTGGCGGTGCGGCAGGCGCGGGACGCCATCCGCGCGCTTTCCAAGGGCGTGCGGAAGCGCCTCGAGGGCGTCTCGCAACTCGACGGCGAGGAAATCCGCCGGCAACTGCGCGAGGAGATTTTACTGGAGTGCCAGGATGAGTTCCGCGCGCTGCGCCGCTCGACCCTCGAGAAGTCCGACCAGGAGCTGCAGAATGAGGCCCGGCGCTCGCTCATCTCCGCGATGCAGCGTCTCGCCAGCCGGCCCAACAACGACCTTACCTCCACGATCGTCCAGCTGCCCAGCGAGGAGATGAAGGGCCGGATCATCGGCCGCGAGGGCCGGAACATAAAATCCTTCGAGTCCGCCACCGGGGTCACCCTCCTCGTCGACGAGTCGCCGCAGATGGTTTTGCTTTCATCCTTCGATCCGGTTCGCCGCGAGATCGCGCGCGTCGCGCTCGACGGTCTGGTGAAGGATGGCCGCATCCATCCCGCCTCGATCGAGGAGCACGTGAAGCGCGCGCAGGACGAAATCGATCTCGTCACCACGCAGGCCGGCGAGGAGGCGGTCACGCGGCTCAACATCAACGGCCTCCATCCCGAGATCATTCGGCTCCTCGGTCGGCTGCGGTACCGTTTCTCCTACAACCAGAACGTCCTCGATCACTCCGTCGAGACCGCGACCCTCGCGTCGCTCATCGCGAGCGAGATTGGGCTGGATCCCAATGTCGCCAAACGCGCCGGCCTGCTGCACGACATCGGCAAGGCCCTGCCGGGCGAGCTGGAGGGCAGCCACGCCACGATCGGTGCCGAATTCATCCGCCGCTACGGCGAGACCCCCATCGTGGTGAACGCGGTCGCCGCGCACCATGAGGAAGTGAAGCCGGAGACGATTTACGCGGGCCTGCTGATCCTCGCGGACACCGTTTCGGCCACGCGGCCCGGCGCGCGCGCGGAGTCGATGACCGGTTACATCCAGCGGCTCGGGCGTCTTGAGAAACTCGCGCTCTCGCTCGAGGGCGTGCAGCAGGCGTTCGCGATCCAGGCGGGCCGCGAGATCCGGGTGGTTGTTTCCCCGACCGAGGTGACCGACGACCGCGCCCGCGAGATCGCCCGCGAGCTCCGCAAGCGCATCGAGACCGAGCTGCAGTATCCCAGCACGATCCGCATCACGGTGATCCGCGAGGCGCGCTTCACCGAGACCGCGACGTAGGCCGACGCCTCGTCGGCCGGGCTGGTCAATTGCGGGGAGGCACTACCGGCCAGCCTGAATCCCGCCAGTCGCCGAGGCTGCCGGCGTTGGCGGCGCGAAAGCCCTCCGCGACCAACGTGCGGGCCGCGATCGCGGATCGCCCGCCCGCCGCGCAGTAGCAAAGCAGTTCGCGCCCGGCGTTTTTTTCCAGGAACGGCCGCCAGTGTTCACGGGAACCGCCGAGGTCGCTCAACGGCAGCAGAACCGCGCCTTCCGCCACACCGGAGCGCCATTCGCCCGGTTCGCGGACGTCGATCAGCACGGCCTTTGCGGCCAGCACACGCGGTGCGCATTCCCACGGCCGGAAGCGGGGCGCGGGATTGAACAGTGACTTGAGGAACTTGAACGGATTCATCGCGATCGCAGCAGGTTGGGGCAGCGGGTCATTCGGAAGGCGAGGCCGCGCTGGGAACCGTCGGGCTCGAGGCCTCCCGCCCGGCGTTAGCCATGTAATAGAGCACGGGCACGGCCAGGCGGCTGATCAACAGCGAGGCGATTTCCCCGAACATCAGGCTGATGGCGAGACCCTGGAAAATCGGATCGGCCAGAATGACACTGGCGCCGACGACGACCGCCAGCGCGGTGAGGAGCATCGGCCGGAAACGCACCGCGCCGGCCTCGATCACGGCCTCCCGCAGCGGCAGGCCGTGCGCGCGCCGCAGCTCGATG
>JAURJO010000156.1 GCA_030832235.1 Verrucomicrobiota bacterium | reverse complement strand
CGGTGCAGCCTTCCCGCATGGCGTTGTGCTTGAAGACGAACGGCCCTTCCTGCGCCGAATGGCACTTGGTGCAGGTCTCGTTCTCGGACTCGAGCGAGGCGCCGCGACCCTTGGTCGCCTTGCCCACGTGCGGGCCATGGCAATCGCTGCAGCTCATCTTGCCGTTCATGACCTGGTGGCTGTTCGGCAGCGCGAACTCCCCGCGTTTGTCGACGTGGCATTGGAAGCACGCATCCGGAGACTTGCCCGGGTTCACGATGGTACCCTTGGTGCCACCGGCCTTCACGTGGATGCTGCCTGGGCCGTGGCACGACTCGCAGCTGGTGTCGCCGAGCTTCGCGTCGGCCACGGCGATGCGAGCGTGGGCCGCACCCCCGAAGTGGGAGGTCATTTCCTCGTGGCATTCGACGCAGCCTTTGTTGCCGACCAGCGAGGCGCCGGGAATCGACGGCGGGGCGACGAGCGTGCGGTTTACCGCGACGCAGGAGATGAGGAACAGGCCCCAGGCGCCCACTCCTCCGAAAATCAGCGCGGACCGGGTCAGACGCAGTCGTGATTTCATGGTCAGGTGTCTTGGTTTTCTACGCGTTGGTGTCTTGGGGCGGGACGGGTGCGGGGTGTCGCCCGAGGGTGTTGAAGGTGCGATGGGCTGGTGCAGGTGCGGTGTGAGCGGCATTCCCGCCGGGCCGGCCTTTGGCCGGGCACCCTTTATGCCTGAAAGCGCGCCGCCGGGCTCCGCATGCGTTGCGGACTTCCGAGCAGCGCTTGTGCAACGGGGAGTACGGCTGAAAATGAGCCGGCCGCAGTGCCCCACTTGCACCACGGCCGGCATTACTTGGAGTAACTTCCGTTACCGCGCCCTTATGACATTTCCGCGCGGAGCCGTCTGCGCGTCGCTTGTCCGATGGCGCGCACGCCTTGCGAAGGCACGCCGGAGTCCGGGCGCGGTTCGCGCTGGGTGCGATCGGGATAGGCGAGTGGGAGTGGGGGTGACGTGGCGGAGGAATTTCCGAACCGCTTCGCGAGGGGCAACCACGGATGGACACGGATCGACACGGATCAGGGGCCACCACGAAACGCACCAAAGGCACGAAAGGGCCTTCCCGAGCTTCCCGGCCTTCTGTTCAAGCCACCGCTTCGCGCGTTTTGAGCTTTCTTGCGGCCAACTTGCTCGATGGCCGCAACAACGCGCAAAAGGCGCAGAGACTAGGGGAATCCTAGGGGTGGCCGGCGCTGCCAGCCGTAGACTCTGAAGAAGGAGGTGCGGCCGAAGGCTCTCCCTAACCGCTCCGCGTTTTTGACCGCGGATTTCGCTGATGGCGCTGATGATGAAAATCGGTCGATGCCTTCCCGAACTTCCCGGCCTTTCTGTTCAGGCCCTCCCGCTGCTTGCCCGCTGGAGTTCCGGCCCAGGAGGGTTGTCGTGGAAGATCTCCGGCGTGTGCCGTGACATCGGTCAAACGATCCACAGACGTAACAGCGCGACGGGTGTAGATTGGGGGAGGAGTTGGTTGCATGCTTTTCGGTCGCGCGCCGTGGCGTTCACTTCCCTCCCGTCCGGGAGTGATTCCGCCCTTGGCGTGCCTGATCGCCTTGGGGACCGCGCAGCTCGCGGGTGCTGAGCCGGCGGCGGCTTCCGATGCCGCGTGTCTGGAGTGTCACTCCGATCCTGCCCTGACGATGAAACGCGGCGGTCGGATCGTGTCGCTCTTCGTGGACCGCGCGACGGTCGCTGCCTCGAAGCACGCCGCACTCGCCTGCGTCGATTGTCACGAGAAGTTCGAGGGTGACGCCCTTCCGCACCGCCAGCCCATCGCCGCCGTCGACTGCGCCGGTTGTCACGAGGGTACGGGCGCGAAGCGGCATGCGTTTCACCACCGGCTCGCGGGGCCCGAAGTGCCGGCCTCACCGGACACCGACTGTGTCGCCTGCCACGGGAAGCACGACACGGTGGCGGTGAAGGCCTCAGCCTTCGCCTTCACGCGGGCCCGCCAGGCGCAGGCCTGCGGGAAATGCCACGAGACCGCCCGCGACCATTTCCTCGCGTCCGCGCACGGTCGGGTCCTGGCCGCAGGTGAAAAGAACGCTCCGGATTGCCTTTCCTGCCATCAGCAGCCCGTCACCCCGTCGGTACCGGGGGAGGCTACTTTGGAGATGAAGTTAACCCAGAACCGGCGGTGCGAGTCGTGCCACGTGGAAAATACCGCCGTGGCCGGGCGTGCACTGCGGGGCGGACGATTCGTCGAGTCTTACGAGCGTGGGGTCCATGGCACCGCGCTGCACCGGGGCGATCCCGCCGCCGCGAATTGCGTTGATTGCCACGGGGCGCACGAGATGAGCCGCGGTTTCGCGACGGGCGCCCGCACCGATAAGCCGCACATGGCCGCGACCTGCGCGCGATGCCACGAGGCGATCGGCCGTGATTACGGAGGCAGCGTGCACGCAGTCGCGCTCGCGAAGGGGAACGCGGACTCCGCGACGTGCACGGATTGCCACGGCGAGCATGAGATCCGCGCCCGTGATGATCCGGCTTCGCGGGTCCACAAGGCGCGGGTCGCGCGGCAGGTGTGCGCCGATTGCCACGCCTCGTTGCGGCTCACGGAGAAATACGGGATCGCGTCGCACGCGTTCCAGACGTTCGCCGATAGCTACCACGGCCTGGCCGTCCGCGGCGGGGCGGTCGAAGTCGTGAACTGCGCCAGCTGTCACGAGTCGCACGCGATCCGTTCGCGGGACGATCCCGTGTCCTCGATCCATCCCGCCAATCTCGCACGCACGTGCGGGCAATGCCATCCCGGGGCCAACACCCGCTTCGCGGTGGGCAAGGTGCACGTGAGTCCGGAGGCCGCGGCCGGCGCCGCAGGAGGGGAGTGGATCCTGCATCTCATCGCCTCGGTGTATGTCGTCCTGATCGTCGCCGTGGTGGGCGGCATGATCGTGCACAACGGCCTCGATTTCCTGAAAAAGCTCCGGCGGAAGCTCGCGGTGCAGCAAGGGCTGGTTGCCGAGGAGCCGGTGGCCCACCGGCTTTACCTACGGATGACGCTGCACGAGCGGCTGCAGCATGGCGTGCTGGTGCTGAGCTTCGGCGTCCTCGTCGTCACCGGCTTCATGCTCCGGTACCCCGAGGCCTGGTGGGTGGTGGGGATACGCGGTTTGAGCGCCGGTGCCTTCGAGTGGCGCGGTCTGATTCACCGTGTCGCCGGGGTCGCGTTACTGGCCGCGGGTGTTTGGCACGCCTGGTATCTGGCGGGCACGGCGCCGGGCCGGCGGCTGTTCCACGAACTCCTCCCACGATGGAACGACTGCACGGATCCGTTCCGCGTGTTGCGTTACAATCTCGGACTCGCGCGGGCCAAGCCGGCCTTCGGCCGTTTCAGCTACATTGAGAAGACCGAATACTGGGCGATGATGTGGGGCTCGATCGTCATGGGGGCGACCGGGGTCGTCCTGTGGTTTGACAACACCTCGATGGGACTGCTGACGAAGCTCGGCTTCGACATCTCGCGCACCATCCACTTTTACGAGGCGGTGCTGGCGACGCTCGCGATCATCGTCTGGCACTTCTATTTCGTGATTTTCAACCCTGACGTGTACCCGATGAACCTCGCCTGGCTCACGGGGCGCATGTCGGAACGGGAGATGCTCGAGGAGCACCCGCTCGAACTCGCGCGTCTGCGCCCGCCGGAACCGCCACCCCCACTTCCGCCACCGCCGGAGGGTCCGCCGGCGCCTCCTCCTCCGCCGGAGCCGCCGATGTGAGGGTACAGACGGAGGACAAGTCGGCCGTCGCAGTTTCAACATAGTCCGCGGCGGACCCTCCTTCGCTGAGCCTTCGGAGGGTACACGGCCGCGGCTACACGGAATGCCTTTCGTCCGGAAACACCGGACCGAGGTTCGTCAAGAAACGCGTGCAATGTAGCCGAGGGTGCCTCCCTCGGATCGTCGGAACCGCCTTCGGCGGTCCGTCCCACAACTACGTCCGCGGCTGTCAGCCGCGGCAACAGCAAGCCACGGTTTCCTCATTCGCATCCACTCGTCCATCCGTGGTTACTCACCCGAGGGGCAGGCCGGGAGCGCTATGCGACCTGAGGATCAGGCCTGTGGATCGAACTCTGTGAAATCGGTTCGGGCCTCTGTGCCCTCTGTGTTCCAGCTCAAATCCCTTTCGGTTGCGG
>JAURJO010000155.1 GCA_030832235.1 Verrucomicrobiota bacterium | reverse complement strand
TTCAGAACGGTACGGCCGGAACGCTGGCGCTGACCAAGGCCGGCACGGGCACCCTGACGCTCTCGGGCGCCAACACCTACACAGGTGCGACGACCATCAACGCCGGCACAGTTTCGATTTCGGCCGACTCCAATCTTGGCACCGCGCCAGGCGCCGCCACCCCCGGCCAACTCACCCTCAACGGCGGCAAGCTCTCCACGACCGCTGGATTTACCCTCGATTCGAATCGCGGCATTGCGGTGGGTGCCAGTGGGGGCACAATCGAAACCACGACGGGCACCCTTTCCTACGGTGGTATCCTTGCTGGCTCGGGTACTCTCACCAAGGAGGGTGGTGGTACCCTCGCCCTCGGCGCGGTCAACGCGTTCACCGGCAGCCTGACGGTGAACTCCGGCACGGTTACCGCGTCCGAATTGGACCTTGCCGCAACCCGATCCCTCACCATCGCCTCGGGCGCGCTTGTTTCCGTCACGCAGGGCTCGGGCACCACCTCCACGATCTCCGGGTCGTTGGCGGGTGCGGGCACTTTCCAGATTGGTGGCTCGGGCACGACAGAGCTTGCCAACGCTTTTTCGGCCTCCGGTCTCACCCTCAAGTTGACGGGCGGTACTCTCCTCCTGTCGGGCAGCGGCACCTTCGGCTTCGGCACGATCGATATCACGGGTAATACCACGATCGATTTCTCAGGCGCCAATGGATCAACCCTTTCTTCAACCAGCCTTCGGATCGCTTCCGGAGTAAGCGTGACCGTTGTGAATCACGTCGCGGGAACCGACTTCTGGTATGCCTCGGGCAATCTGGTGAATCTCGATTCGGCCGGCAGCCCCACTTCGACGCTGACGTCGCCGAGCAACCAGACCAGCGCGCCTCTCTCGAGCATCAGTTTCACTTCAAACGCAACCAGTAGTAATTACAACGGTCTGACTACCACGTGGCTCTCAGGTACTGGTGAAATCCGTCCCGTCCCCGAGCCCTCGACCTACGGTGCCATGCTGATGGCGGGATGCGCTGGCCTCTTCGGTGTCCGCCGTTGGCGCGCGAAGCGCCGGGCGGTACGAGGCTAGAGCCTGAGGCGAGGGGCGAGAGGAAGTAAGGGGCCACTAAGAAAGGCCGCGAAACGGAGGGTGGTGCCGACGGAAGGCACGGAAAACGCGGAAAAACACGCCCCGCCGCCACTGGTTTGAGCCCTCGCACTGCGTCTTTTGCGCCTCTTCGCGGCCATGCCCCGGGTTGGCCGCGAAGGGTGACCCGATGGGGTCAGGGCGTTCAATGTTCAGGGGATATGCCTGAACGGGCGGTTACAGCCGGCGATAGATGGCGGTGTAGCGTTCCTTCAGCCCCGCGGTGATGAATCCCGCGGGTTCAGTGCCATCGAGGCCGTAGCATACGCGGAGCCGGTCCCCGGCCAGCTGGTAGATGCAGGGAATCCGGCGGCCCGCATTCGGGCCACGTTGGCCGACCAGCGTCAATGTGCCCGCATCGGTCCCATTCTCCCACGTCCCGGCGTCGGAAACTTCCTCGGCGTAAACCACCGCATAACTGCCTGCGCCCAGCTCGAGGATCATCCGGCTCGTGACCATCTCGGGGGCGGATTCCCCGTCGAGTTCGGCGCGGATCATCTGCCAGCGGCCAGAGAGTTCCGAAGGGGAGGTCATGGGTCGGTTTGTAACGATTCGCCGGTCCTGCCCTCAAGCCCGTGGCGGTCGCTCACTGCCCATAGCGCTCATCCGCTCCGGTGATCTCCCGCCACAATTCGCCCGGGTCGATGCGTCGATCCCGCGAGCGGTTAATCCACTCTACTTCGTTCACCGTACCATCGCCCGTGAACCGGATGCCCCAGATCGGATCAAACGCATCGGCTCCGAGTGAGTAGCGCATGTCGGCCAGCACCGAGGGATCAGCCGGACTCCGGGCGACCCAGCGGTCCGAAAACCACGAGAATCGTTCAAATGACCGGCGTTGGTTCCGTGCCCGCTCGGCCGGGGTCAACTCCGCGGCGCCGGCGAGGGGCAGCGACCAACCCTCGCGCACCGTCGGACGTCCGGTCCAGCCGATCCGTATACGATCGCTGTGGATGCGGCCTTGGTGGATGTAGAGCGCTCGCCAGACGAGGTTGTTGGCCAGCGTGGGCATGACCTCGACGCGCTCCGGCGTGTGGCCGCGCGCCTGCGCCAAGGACCGTTGTACCGCGACCGCGCGGCTGTGCTGCACTCCGCCGAGAAGCAGGTAGGCGCCGGCGAAAACCAGCGCGATGCCCGCGGGGCGCGCCCGTCTTCGGGCGAGCGCGAAACCTAGACCGACAAGGAGTGGTACGGTGAAAACCGGGTCGACGATCGCGATCCAGTCCCAACCCGCGCGGTAGTCGGAGAACGGCCAGAGCAGCTGCGTGCCGTAACTGGTGAACGCGTCGAGCAGCACATGGCTCAGGTAGGAAACGGCTGAGGCGGCCCAAAGCGGGAGCCAACGTTGTCGGTTCCGCCATGCGGAGGACCCCACCCACAGGGTCGCCACCAGTGCGGACCCGAATGGCACGAAAACCAGCGCGTGGGTGAACCCGCGATGATGTTCGATCGCCAGCAACGGGTCGGTCGCGCTGGAAATCAGCACGTCCGCGTCTGGGACAAGACCCGCGAGCGCTCCCGCGAGTGCGGCGGCCCGCCCGAGGCGGGCGCCGAAGCAGACGTGGGCGAGGCTGGCGCCCAGCGCGACATGAGTGACGGGATCCACGCGGGGAGCGAAGCCGCCGGCCGGGCCTTTCGCAACCACCCGCCGATGCGCGCGGTCGCGTTCATACCACCGGCAAAGCCGTCTCGCTGGTTTCCGCCGCTTCGGCGAAATCGCGGAGCAGGGGAAGCAGCGACTCGAGGCGTGCGACCGTGGCCTCGCGGGCGAATGACCCCATCTCGGTGTAGCCGGCGACGCCCTTCTCCAAACTGAACACCCCGCGGGCTCCCGTTTGGCGGGCGGTCATCAACCGCTCCCGTAGTTCGGGCAGCAGTGCGGCGCGGCAGGTGGCGGGCGCGTTCGTACGGATGAACCATTCGCCGTCGAACCGCGTCTCGCCCACCTCGATCTCCTTCGCGCCGAAAATCTCGGCGAGCTTCGTGCCGAAGCCCTGTGGCTTCAGCTGTACTGTCAGGCGCGGATCACCCGACAGACGCATGGAAACCGCCACCCATTCGGTCCGCGATTTGCCCGAGCCGGTCGCGTACGTCCAAAAGCGCGCGGGCCGGCCTTGGAAATCACCTTCCACCGTGTTGCCCACGCCCTTCTCGTTCTCCTTGGACGGCCGAAACCTGAGGCCCAGCCGGGAGGCGAGGGCTGTGAGATTCCTCGCCGCCTTGATCTCGCGTCGCACCGCCCACACCACCGCGCCGACCACCAACCCGACCATGAAGAGCACGCCGATGAGTTTTTCCATGGCGGGAGGTGAGCGCGATCCTGCGCGTGGAGCGAGCCGGCG
>JAURJO010000154.1 GCA_030832235.1 Verrucomicrobiota bacterium | reverse complement strand
GACAAGCAGGTGATCGACATCGACGGCGACGGCTCGTTCGTGATGAACGTCCAGGAACTCGCCACCTGCAAGATCGAGGGCATCGCCGCCAAGGCGATGATCCTGAACAACCAGCACCTCGGGATGGTCGTGCAGTGGGAGGACCGCTTCTACGGCAGCGTTCGCGGCAACACCGTCCTCGGCGACGAATCCAACGTGGGCAGCCCCGACAATCCCTCCGCGCTCTACCCCGACTTCGTGAAGATCGCCGAGGGCTTCGGCGTGAAGGGCCGCCGGGTGATCAAGAAATCCGAGCTGCGCGCCGCCATCCAGGAGATGCTCGACCACGACGGTCCGTACGTTCTCGACGTCATCGTTCCCTACACCGAGCACGTGCTGCCGATGATCCCGGCCGGCAAGACGGTGAAGGACATGCTGCTGAAGTAAGCAGCTCCCTCCTGCCCAACCCTCCGGACCAACCGCCGCCCCTCCCCGGGCGGCGTTTGTTTTTCCGGCGACCGCGCTGCCGCGGTCACTTCTCCGTCATCACGTGCACGCCGTTCCAATCGGCGGCGGGCGGCGTGGCGCGGTACTCCTCCACGATGTCGAGGTAGACCAGCGAGGGACTCTTCTTCACGCCCGGAGTCACGCCGGGCTGGTTCGGCTCAAGGGAGGCGCTGGCGCGGAAAAGCTTCTCGGCGGCATTCCAGTCGCGCTCCAGGTATCGCGAGAGTCCCTGCTCGAAAAGCCCGATGCACTCCGCGGCAGAGGCCGCCAGCGTTTCCTTGAGGCCGGCCACCTCGAAGATCGGCACCGGTTGCGAACGTCCCATGACGACGATGCGCCCGAGGGCGCGGAACACAACGCGGTCGCCGCCGTGCGCCACGCAGGCGTCGCGGGTCGCTCCGGTCACCATCGTGTAGGCGCCCCAGCTCTTCGCGCCCGACTCCATGCGGGCGGCCAGGTTCACATTGTCGCCCATCATCGTGTAATTGAACCGCGTGCGGCTGCCCATGTTTCCAATCATGCAGACGCCGGTGTTGAGGCCGATGCGCGACTGCATGTTCCATACGATCTCCGGCCAGCGATCACCCTCGGCGCGCCACTTCGCGCGGAGTTCGGCGAGTTTCGCGTGCACCAGCTGCGTCGCCACGCACGCGCGGTAGGCGTGGTCGGGCAGCGGGATCGGGGCGCCGTACATCGCCACGACCGCGTCGCCGATGTATTTGTCGAGCGTACCGCCCTGCGCCTGCACGATGTCGGTGCAGGCGGTGAGGTACTCGTTCATCAGCTCGACGAGGGGTCCCGAACCGAGCTTCTCCGAGAAGCTGGAAAAGCTCTGGATGTCCGAAAAATACGCGGTGATTTCGGCGTCGTGGCCGCCCAGCCGCGGGTCCTCGCCGGAATCGACCATCCGATCAACCAGCTGCGGCGAGACGTACGCGCCGAACATCCCCTTGATCCGCCCCTTCTGCCGCTCCTCGGCGAGCAATTGCCAGATCACCGCAAGGAAACTGGTGGTGAACGCCGAACCCAGCGGTGCCGCCATCGGCAGCACCAGGTGCAGGTGGTTGAACGCAAGCAGACAGGCGGCCGCGTAGCCGGCGAGCGCGGTCACCGCCGCCAGCTTTGCGGCGCGACCCTTGGTGCCGCCTATAACCGCCAGCAGACACACCACCGCCGTGAGCCCAAGCACCGCGACCCAAAGCACCCACGCCGGCGGACGTTGCAGGTATTTCCCGGTGAGCATCGTCTTCACCAGATTCCCGTGCAGGCCCACCTTAGGGACGGGATGGGAGTCAAAGGGCGTCGGTGCGAGGTCCTGCAGCAGGGGGTCGACCGGCCCGATCAGCACGATGGCATCCTTGAAACGCGCGAAGAAATCGGCGGCCAGACGACGCTGCTCCTCCTCGCGGGAGGATGAAGCCCGGATCGCCTGGATCACACGGGCCAGACTCTCCCGCGGGTTCAGCGGACTCTCCCAGCGCGAGAACCAGTTCGCCTCCAACAATTGCCCTTCCGTGAGTGGGACGCGGAGCGCGACAGAGCCGTCGGGCCGGACCGCCTCCAGTTTATCCGCCGTCAGCCGCACGGCGTCTTCTCCCAGCCCGAGCTGCTCCAGCACGATCTGGACGGATAGATGATGAATCGTCTGGAAGCGCGTATGAGCGAAAAGGGGCACCCAGCGCGGCACCTCGTCTCCGCTGTAGCCGACGTCCACGTCGATCAACCCGACGCGCCCGATCGGCTTCGCGCCCGGGCCGACGATAAAGCCCTGCTCGGGCATCTCCGGCACGTCATTCCGGCTCCGGTCGCCCCTTCCCTTGCGCAGCAGTGGAATCTCCCGCGATTGCTCACCCTCGACGACAACCGCGCCGCCGGTGGTGTATTGCGCCGCGAGCACCACCTTCGAGGGGTGCGCGAGGATGACCTTGCGCAGCTCGGAATTGCCGACGCGCGCTCGATTTTGATCCACCAGCCCCGAAGAGCTGATCCGTGATAGCACGAAGTCGAACGCCACCACCCGAGCACCTCCCGCGTTGAGGAGGGCCTCGGCGACATTCGCGTAGATCGCGCGATTGAAGGGACGTTCGCCGATCAGCTCGATCGCGGGCGTATCGACGTCCACGTAGACGAGGTTGACCGGAGCCGCCAGCTCGCCCCGGAACCGGAAACGGAGGTCGAGCAGCTTGTTTTCCAGAAACTGGAGTTCACCCTCGTGGGCGAGAAAGGCCCAGAGCAACGGAAGCGGCAGCAAGGCGAGCCAGCGCCAGCGTGATACGCGTGAGCCGCGACGACGCATGTCAGCTGCGGCCGGGGACGGGCTGCGAACCAGGGCTCATCAGTAGCAACGGTCAGGCAAAGCGCCGATCACCCGCCGGGATTGGTGGGGATGATCCGCGGCGGCGTCGGCGGAGTGGGAGCCGGAGTAGATAGGGTCGCCGATCCGGTGAAACTTTGTCCGGTGGTGGTCTGTCCGCTGATCGCCGAGGTGGACGTGGTGTTCGTCGTTCCGCTGCTCACGTTGGAGGTCGGACTCGTGGTGCCTTGCGTAGAGCCCGTCGTGCCGCCGCGGGAACTGGTGCCCGCGCTTCCCGTCGTGCTGCCGGTGGTGGAGCCGGAGGTGCTTCCCGTTGTCGAGCCCGTGGTAGAGCCCGTCGCACCACCCGTGGTGGAGCCTGTGGTCGATCCGGAGGTGGAGCCGGGCGTGCTTCCCGAAGGCGAACCGGTTGTGCCCGTGCTGCTCGGGGAGGAGCCTCCGGTTCCACCGGATGTACCGCCGCCGGAACCGCTGGTCCCTCCCGAACCTCCGGAACCGCTTGTACCGCCACCGGAAGAGGATGACGAACCCCCGGCGCCGGATGACGAGGATGAATTCGAACTGCCACCGGAACCGCTCGCTGGTGCTGGCGCCGGCGGCGCCGAAGTGAAGACCGCCTGCTGTACAGCAACCGCGATCTCACGGGAGACGTTCGTGACCGCCTGAAGGGTCGCGGAAGAGACCGCCTGCGTGGAGGTCGGCAGCGAAGGCAGCGCGGTAACCACCACCTGCCCGGCGGGCGACTGCGTGACCGACACGGTGATGACGATCTCCTGGCCTTGGGGAATGGAAAGTCCGCTGACCGTGCCGGACCCAGAAACGGAAGGGGCTGGCGTCGGCACACCGCCTCCGCTGGTGCCTCCACCCGAAGTCGGAGTGGTTCCACCCGATCCCGCGGCAGACTGATTTTGGCCCTGCTGCTGCCCTGGCCCCTGTTGTTGTTGCTGACCCTGCTGCTGGCCTTGCTGCTGACCCTGCTGCGGCTGACCTTGGGCCTGTTGTTGCTGGCCGGTACCCTGATCCTGCGGTTGAGCCTGACCTTGGGTTTGGCCTGCACCGGGGGTCGGAGTTGAGGGCGCACCGCCCTGCTGGCCTTGCTGGAAAACCACGTTGCCCGTGGCCGTGGTCAGGGAGAAAAAGGCCTGCCCGCTGCCGGAGGGACGAAACACGATGCGGAAGGTGGTGCCGCGGATACCGGCGGCACCAACCGGGGTATTAATCGTGAAGGAGGAGCCCTGCCCGTACTTCAGCTTCTTCACGTCGCCCACGAGTTCACCACGGTTGAGGCGCAGGCTGGTGACGGAAGTCGAGGGCTCCTCCTGCAACTCCGCGACCTTGACCGTCGCACCAAACGGGTCCTGCAGGAACTCCTCCAGGACCAACTCCGTGTCGGCCCCCAGACGGGTCGTCGCTCCGTTGGAGAAAACGAGCACCGCCGCCGCGTCGGCGAACGTCACGACCTTGGCCGCCTGTGGAATTTGCATGTCAACCGCGAGCGCGGTAGTCTGGCCATTCACGGTCATCTCAACTCGGCCCTCGACCTTCGCCACCAGCACCACGCCCGGGGGCAGGCGGCCGGCCCCCGGCGCCTGCGCAGAGGCCGACGGCAAGCCAACGAAGGCGCACGCGAGGAGCGGCAGAAAGAAACGAAGGAGCGAGAATTTCACGGGCGCGACGGCCGTTGGAGCCGCTCGAGCAGACGAAGCGATTCCGAAAACCATGGGTCAAGGCGCAAACAGAAGCGCAACGCCGCCTCCGCCGCCTCACGGCTGGCCGGACGCCGCGCGAGGTGCGCGCCGTAGCGGTACCACATCACCGGGTCCATCGGTGAAAGCTCCACCGCGCGGGCGAAATCCCCCCCCGCCTCCGCCCAAAGTCCCTGAAGATCTCGGGCCTCCCCGCGCCTCGCCCAGAACTCGCCGGCGAGCGGGCACAGGCGAATCGCTGCATCGGCCGCGCTCTCCGCCTCGCGACCGAGATCGACGGTTCGTTCCGGCGAAACAAAGGCGGTTAAGGCTAGGGCATAGGAAAGGTCCGCCCACACTCCGGCGTTGCCGGGGTGAAGGCGCGTGGCCGCAGCCAGATCATCCCGGGCCTTGGGCAACACCCGGGCGTAGTCAGGGTCGCCAGTCGGACGCGAAGCCAGCCCGTCGAGCGCCGCCCGCGCCGGTACCCGCCGCGCCTCCGCGGCCGCTCGCGGCCGCTCGCCGAGGAACCACGCGGCCAAAGCGAGGCAGCCGACGAAAAGCCACGGCCAGCGCCGTGCGGAAGGCGACGACTCCGACTCCAACAAGGGCCAGACGCGCGCGACCCCGAGACCGGCCAGCGCAGCCGCCGTCAAGGCGAGGCCCGGAATTTTCAAGTGAAACTCAAACGCCATCTGCAGCGCGAAGGCCAGCAACCCCAGCCCAATTCCGGCTGCCGGCCACACCCGAAATCCGGAAGCCTCAACCGCCCGGCGACACCCAGCTAACACCATCAGCACCGCTCCACCCGCGAGCAAAGCGCCGATCAAGCCGTAGTCCGCCAAGAGATTGAGATACTCGTTGTGCGCCCACAGCGGCTCGTCGCGGAACCCTTCCGTCCGATGGCGCTCGAAAAGTAGATTGTAGCTGCCGGCGCCATTGCCGGCGATCGGCGCATCCAGCCAGAGCCGCCACGCCCCCGCCCACATGAAGGGTCGCGTTCGTTCACCGCCGTCCGACACCAACTGCGCCACCCGCTCCCGGGCGGCCGGCACCCAGCGACCGACCATCCAACTCGCGACGAGGAGCACGGCGACGATCGCCAAAGCCGTCAGCGCGCGCCGTCGCCATGAGAGCCGCGCCGCCAACAGCGGGGAAATCGCGAGGGCGATCGCCAACGCCAGCCATCCTCCGCGACTGAGCGTGAGCACCAAACCGACCAACAGGACGAGTCCCACCCACATCCACCAGACACGCGATGTGGCCGTCGCCGGCCGGAACACCCGAGCAGCGACCGCCGGTAGCAGCAGGAGCAACAGGCCGGCGAAACTATTGGCCAACGCGAAGGTTCCCGTCGCCCTCCCCGTCTGCTCTCCCGCCCGCGCGGCACCCGCCAGACGCCAGCCCGGGTTGACGAACACCTGGTAGCAACCCGCCACGACGCCGACCAAGGCCACGACGACGAGCGTGAGAAAAACCAAACGGCGCGGCGAACGCGAAGGCAGTCCGTTCAGCACGACCCAAAACACCACCGCCATCTGAATCCAAAGCGAGAGGTCGCGCTGCCCCAACCACGGGGTCGGTGTGAGCCACGCGACGTGGATCGCCGCATAAGCCGTGAACGGCAGCGCCAGCCAGCCCGCCGGGTGCGGGGCACGCGCCGAGGCGCGGTCGAAAAATCGCAAGGCCGCGAAAACCACCAGCACCACCACCGTACCAAGCGCCGTCAAAAACTCGAACCGCGCACCGTACCCTCCGTTGGCGAGGAGCGTGCCCGCCAGAACAACCGCGAGCAGGCCCGCCAGCAGCCACTCCCCACGGGAGGCGACGGAGGTTCGCGCAAGGCTCATCGACTGCCATCTGGCGCAAAACCGACCGCGTCGTCGAGCGCGCGGACGACCGACCGCCGGGCCAACTGCATCGTTGCCTCCCGCCAGGGCGCAT
>JAURJO010000153.1 GCA_030832235.1 Verrucomicrobiota bacterium | reverse complement strand
GCCGCCCTTGACCGCGCCGCCCACGACGAAGTGGTTTGAGCCCCAGCCGTGGTCGGAGCCGTCCCCGTTGGTATTGTACGTGCGGCCGAAGTCCGAGGCGCTGAACAGCGTGACTTGGTCGGCGCAACCGAGCTCGACGGTGGTGCGGTAAAAGGCGGCGACGCTTCGGCTCACGTCGGCGAAAAGGTTGGCATGGGCGCCGAGCTGCGCGTCGTGGAGATCCCAGCCGCCGATACGCGCGAAGAAAATCTGTCGCTTCAGGCCAAGCTCCTTGGAAGCCGCGATCAGGCGTGCGATGGTGCGAAGCTGCTGGCCGAGGCCCGTGCCGGGGAAGGCGGTGGTGAAGGGGGCGTTGGCGTTGAGGATACCGGAGATGAGTGCGCTGTCGTCGATCGCGTTGCGCGTGACGCCCGAGAAGGCGGCCTCGAAGAGGTTGGCATTGCGGGCCGCGAGCAGATCGTTCTGCGCGAGGGTACGGATGCCCGCGGGAGTGCTGCTGCCGGCCGAGCTGGAGAGCGCGATCGCCCCGCCCGGATTGACGGCGAACTGCACGACCCGTTTTCCAACCTGGAAAGAGTTCTGCCCGTTCAGGCTGATCGACATCGAGACGCTCGTGTTGTCGTTGAACGCGTTCGTGAGGTCGGCCACGCGGCCGCCCCAGCCGGTCACGAACGGCTTGTCGGCGATGCTGCTCTGCCACTCGACCTGCTGGTCGTTGTGAGAGAAAAGCTGCGTCGGCAGCGGGACCGAGCGGGCCGAGTACTGCGCCTTGGTGGTCGGCACGACGAGCGTGCCGACGTTACCGATCACGGCCATTTTCCCGGCGTCGAAAATCGACTTCATTCCCGTCGTGTTGGTGCCGGCGACGTCGGAGTTGAGACTGGAATGCAGGGACCAGCCGCGTCCATCGGAAGTCCGGGGCTTGATCTCGAGCAGCTGCGTCCGCGGCAGCGCGATCGCACCGCGACCGGCGGCCGAGGCGTAGTCGTTGTAGCCGGTGGTGTCGAAGGGGACCACCATGTTGTTGGCGTCGTTGCCGCCGGAGAGGAACAGGCAAACGAGGGCCTTGAAATCGGAGTTCACGGCACCGGCGCGCGGCGGCGTCTGCGGTCCGTTGCCCGCGCTGGCGACGGCGCCCATCATACGAAGCTGGGCTAGCGTGGAGAGCATGCCGGTCGCCGTGACCGCGGCGCAGCATTGGCCGAGAAACTTGCGGCGGATCGGGTCCGGGGCGGAATTCTTGGGATTCATGGCGGGCTTACTTCTGGGTGGCGCCGAACGGGGAGGTGAGGATGAGGTAGATCGCGGAACGTACGCGTTCGATGTCGTTGGCGGTGGCGGTGCCGTTGCCGGCGGGAAGCGCATTGATCGCCGCCGCCACGCGGTCGAGCGAGGCCTTGGGCATCGTGCCGGCCGTGAAGATGAGGCTCATCGTCTCAGCCAGCTGGGCGGGATTGCGGGCCAGCGGATAGAACGGAGTCAGGTTCAGGCCCACCGTCTGCTGCGCCATGTCGGTCGTCGAGCGCGTCGTGTAGATGTAGCCGTAATAGAAGTTGGGTTGGGTGATCGCGGTGGTGTCGGTCAGGATCTGGAACTCCGGCGCGTAGAGGCCGGCCTCGGCCACCGCTCCGGGCAGCACGTAGTTGGGTTCGTAGAAATTGAAGACCGTGGGCGATCGCAGGGACGCCTGGCTGAGGGACCCCTCCGGATTCGGGATGTTGATTCGTCCCGAGTTCGAGGTGCCACCCGCCGCGCGCAACAGCGCCGTGGTGATGAGCAGCGGCTCTTTCAATTTACCGAAAGTCGCCGTGGCGGCGACCGCGGGGGAGCGCGCTTCGTAGTCGAGCAGGATGGCACGCACGACCGCGGCGAGATCTCCCCTTACGCCTGCGCCGTTGTTGGCGAACACCTGCGCCACGCGGTAAATATAGCCCGGGCTCGGATTGCTGGTAACCAAGCGCTGGATGAGCTGACGAGAGATGAATGGCGCGGTGTTAGGATGCGCCACAAGCGCGTCGATGGCGTCCTTTAGGTCCTTCATGCCGCCCTGGCCCGCGGGCAGCACCTTGCCGCCGACGATCGTCTTGGCGGTGTCGTCGTGGAACGCCGGCCAAAGCATCATGGGGTCGACGTAGTTCCCTGGTGCCCCGCGGAAGAGGTTCACGTTGGCGGTGGCGTTCTCGGTGGAGCTCGCGAAGCCCCAGCCGGTGAAAACCTTCGCCAATTGGACGATCGTCTCCTGCGTATAGGTCGGTACCGGCTGTCCGTTCGGGTCAAGCCGTAGCGTGCCGTCGGGGTTGAGTTCGTTCAGCCCGATGGTGAAGAGCTGCATCACTTCACGTGCGAAATTCTCATCCGGCTGCGATGTCGGGTTGCCGCGCGCGTCGAAGGTCGCCTTGGCGCTCCGGAGCGAAGTGAGGTAGATGCCCATCATCGGGCTGAGCGTCACCTGCTCGAGAACATCCCGGAAGTTCCCGAAGGCGTGGTTGACGAAAATATCGTAGTAGTTCGCGGCGCCCTCCTGCCAGGCGGCGACGGTGCCGTTGGTGTCCGAGATCACCAGGATCTGGCTGAGTGCGAAGGCGACGCGCTGGCGCAGCTGGTCGGGTCGCTCGACCGCGATCTTCCACCAAGCCGCCTGCCGATGGGGCCCGCCCGGTCGGTCATAGGCGAGTGTGACCGCGTTTCGGTTGCCGGTGCCGCCGTTGGTCTGGTTGCGGTTGAAGTCGTGCATCGTCTCGGCGCGATGTGACGACGGCGGTACGGCGGTGATCTGTTCGGTGATCCAGGCGGAGTAGCCCTTCGCGGTGACCTTGACGATGTCCTCCTGCGTCGCTCCGAAGGTCGCTTGGATCAGAAAACGGGCAGCCTCCTGGGGCGATACTTTGGACAAGTCGACGGCCGGCGCCGGCACAGGCGGATTGAACGCCGCGGAGCCGGAACTGCGGACAAAACTGCCGCCCAGTTCCCCGCCGGGGAAGCTGGCGGTGTCTATGCTCACGGCCACGCGGCCTGCCTTCAGCGCGGCGATGAGGTCAGCGGTTGAGAAGGTGCCGACCGGCGCAAAGTTCCAGACGGCGTTGCTGACCTGGCCCTGCGGCAGGTTGAAGACGTAGTTGCCGTTGATCTCGAGGTGCGCGACGACCTGCGGGGAGCTCAGGTTGGAGAAGCTGACATTGACGAACGCGGATTTCTCATCGGGCGCGAGTTGCACCGTGGCGGTGCCGTACGCAGTAGAGGCGGAGGCCCCGGGGAGGGCCCGCAGATTCGAGACGTAAAGCGATCCGGAATTCGAAAAGATCGTCAATGCGGCCTGATCGTTGACGCCGACGCCGTAGGCGGGCTTCGGCGTGATCGTGACGACCGCGGTGCGGTTGTTGGTGTTCGCAGGGTTCGCTTTCGGGGTCAGGGAGACCGTGGCTGAAGTCGCACCGGCGGGGATCGTCACCTTACCCGCCAGCGGCTCGTAGTCGGTGCCGGCCGTGGCGGTGCCGCCGATGGTATACTCGACGGTGATCGATTCCTTGACGACGCCGACGCGGGAAAACGTGAGCACCGCGGGGGAGCGGCCAATCGTATCCGTCGTGGCGATGCTGGCGCGCACGCTGACGGTGGAGAGGTTCTCGGGCGATAGATCGTAAACCTCGACGAGCGCCGCGCCACTGGCCCCGCCGACGCCGCTGGCTTGTATCGTGTAATTTCCGGGGGCGAGATCGACCACGAGCGCGGCGTCGCGGCTGCCGGCGGCGAATGGAAACGCCCCGGCTTGGGCGAAGGCCTCGCGCAGGGTGGCGGCACCCGCGCTTTCCCAGTTGTCGTTGGCGCCATTGGCGACTTGGCGGCCCGCCGTGTCGAGGATCGCGATGGAGGGATCGGAAAGCACTCCTCCCACGCCGAGTGCGCCGAGGGCAGGTCCGGCGGCTCTCACGAGCAGTCGCCGCGCGCCGCCTCCAGGTGCGACGGAAAGTCCGGAAAAAAACGTGGTATTGCCGCTGCCGACGAGCGCGCGGGTGGAAAGGTTCATCAGGCGGGCGGAGCCGGTGACGTCGTAGACCTCCAGGATGGCGACGCCGGAGGTGTTCCCGACGCCGCTGACCTGCGCGGTGTAGGCGCCCGGGGACAGCGTGGCCACCAGCGCGGCGTCGCGGCTTCCGCTCGTGAGGGCGAAGGCCCCGACGGAATTCATCGTGGCGAGGTCGTCGCCACTCCAATTGTCGTTGGCGAGCACGAGGACGCCGTCGCCGTTGTAGACCTGCAGCAGGGGATCGGCGAGGGCTCCGGTGATGTTGAAAGGCGTGGTGGCGAGCCGCGCGCCCACCGCACGGATGAGCACTTTCTTGGGGGCCCCGTCTTGGATCACGAATCCCGTGATCATCACGTTGGAACCGGTACCGACTTGCGCGCGGGTGGAAAGATTAGCCAGGCGCTGGTCGTACTGGGCTGAGAAGGCTTGGCCGGAGGCGACCAGTGCAACGCAGATGGCTTTCAGGCAGCGGAACTTTTTCATGGGGACAGGCATTCCAAGGGGTTGGGGGAGCGCGATCGCTCCTTCCGGCGGCGGGGTGAATGCTGGCTATCACCAAGGGTCTGTCCAGCCCCTGGTCGCAAACGTCAGAAAGAGGTAAACGCTAACGGTTGTCGCCCGATTTCAGAGTTCCCGCGCGTGGACATTCATGAAGGCGCCTCCGGTGGACTCGGGACTCAAACCCAACGGGCCTCCCACCGGGGCCTCGGGGCGGGTTTCGACGTCATACGCCGGGGCATCGTCACGTTTCACACGGATTCCGGAGGCTTCGGCGGTGACGATGAAACGACTGAACTTGCCCGCCGCGGCACCCTTCAGAGGTACCGGCGTTCCCCGGACAAACACCGTCGCTCCCGTGGAACCCGACTTCGGCGGCTGGTAATCGATCACGAATTCCGCGCGAGTGAACTCGGCCTCGGTCCAAAGCATACCCGGCGCGCCCGACGCGGTCTTGACGGTGATGCGTCCGCCTCCGATCGCCCACGCCGACTCGGTCGCCGCGGATGTCTTCCAGCCGCGCAGATCAACGGCGTTGTAAAGGGCACGCCAACCCGGATCGACCGGCGCGGTGACTTCCGGTCCGGCGCCTGACGAGGGCAGTTCCTTGATGCGGATGTTGCGGAATTCGACCGGGGATCCTTCGGACTCCAGTGCGAGGTAGCCCTTGCGGTAGTTGGCGTCGTCACCGCCGCTCACCTCCTTGCCGTTAACGTGCAGGCGCAGAGATCCGTTGTTGGCGACGATGCGGTAGTGGTTCCATGCGGGTGAAGGGCGGCTGCGGTCCTCGGTGGGAAAACTGCGCTTCCCGTTCGTTTTGCCGACATATTTCATCGAGGCGCCATGGATGGCGAAGACGTCGCCGTGGGTCGTAAACCAGTCGGACTTCTTGCCGTTCTTCCGCTCAAAATCCTCGGCGTAGCCATGGTCGAGAATCTGGACCTCGATGCCGCGCAGAAACGGCACTCCGGGCGCGTTGATGGGAGTGCCCCAGACAAAGAATCCGGAATTTCCGCTGCGTCGGAGGTGCCGCCACTCGAGCTCGACGATGAAATTCTCGTACTGGCGTACGGTGCGCAGTCCGCCGACCGGCTCGCCGGTGCAGTAGATCACGCCGTCGCGCACGCTCCACGTCTCGGGCGCGCAGTTCGCATTGATCCAGCCGGTGAGGTCGCGTCCGTTGAACATCGGCACGAAACCGTCGGCGTCGGGTTTGGGATTATCGGCGGCGACGGCGAAAGTGGCGGCCGCGACCAGGGTGAGGGTTAGCAGCAGGGGTTTCATTCCGGGAATGTGCGGCGTGCCCCGCGTCCGCGCACGTCTGAAATCGGGGCTTCCCCGCGGCCCGCGGCTGCGATTCGCTTCGGATAAGAATCCGAGCCGTCTCCTCCGGCGTCTTTCCCCCCGTGTCGCACCACCGCCCCGACCCCGAGCACCTTTTCCTGTCGCGCCGTGAGTTTCTCCAGCGCTGCGGGATCGGCATGGGCGCGCTCGGTTACGCGATGCTTTCGGCGGACGGGCACGGGGCGGTGAATCTCGACCAGCCGCTCGCGCCGCGCCCGCCGCACTTTCCGGCCAAGGCGAAGCGCGTGATCCACATCTTCGCCAACGGCGGCCCCTCCCAAGTCGACACCTTCGACCCCAAGCCGGAGCTCGCGCGCTGGCACGGCAAGCCGCTGCCCGTCGAGTTCAAGACCGAGCGCAAGACCGGCGCGGCGTTCGCGTCGCCGTTTCAATTCAGCCGTCACGGGCAAAGCGGGATCGAGGTGAGCGAACTATTCCCGCGCGTGGCGGAGAACATCGACGACATCGCGGTGATCCGCTCGATGCACGCCGACGTCCCCAACCACGAGCCGTCGCTGATGCTCATGAACTGCGGCGACGCCCGTTTACCGCGACCCAGCCTCGGATCCTGGGTCACGTACGGGCTCGGTTCGGAGAACCAGAACCTCCCCGGTTTCGTCGCCATGTGCCCCGGCGGCTACCCGATCCAGGAGTCGCAGAACTGGCAGAGCGCCTTCCTTCCCGGTATCTACCAGGGTAACTACATCGACACGAAGCACACCGAGCTGGAGAAACTCATCGAGCACATCCGCAGCCCCGTGTCGTCTCCGGGCCGCCAGCGCGCCCAACTTGACCTGTTGCGCCGGCTCAACGCCCGCCACGCCGAGAGCCGCGCGCAGGACCCGCAACTCGAGGCGCGCATCCAGTCCTTCGAGCTCGCCTACCGCATGCAGCTCGACGCCAGCGACGCGTTCGACATCGCCCGCGAACCCGCCGCCATCCGCGAGCTTTACGGCGACACGCGCCAGGGCCGCCAGATGCTGATCGCGCGCCGTCTGCTGGAGCGCGGCGTGCGCTTCGTGCAAGTCTGGCACGGCCAGGGGCAGCCGTGGGACAACCACGACGACCTCGAGGTGAACCACCGCAAGCTGGCGGGCGAGAGCGATCAGGCCATCGGCGCGCTGCTGAAGGATCTTCGGCAGCGTGGCATGCTGGCCGACACCCTTGTGGTCTGGGGAGGTGAGTTCGGCCGCACGCCGGTTGTGGAGCTGCCTTCCGCCGGAGCCAATGCCGGCAAAGTCAACGGCCGCGACCACAACCACCATGGTTTCACCATGTGGATGGCCGGCGGTGGCGTGCGCGGCGGCATGGTCCACGGCGCGACCGACGAATTCGGCTTCAAAGCCGTCGAGAAACGCGTCCATGTGCACGACCTGCACGCGACCATCCTCGCGCTGCTCGGGTTCGACCACGAGCGCCTGACCTTCCGGCACGCCGGGCGCGACTACCGGTTGACCGATGTGCATGGCCGCGTCGTGCGGGAGCTCATTGCGTGAAAGCGTGGTCGCCGCTTCGCGTCTCTCTTCTGTTCGCCGCCGCGGCCGGCCTGCGGGGCGCGTTGCCGCCGGAGCACGTCGAATTCTTCGAGTCAAAGGTGCGGCCGTTGCTCGCGGAGCACTGCTACGCGTGCCATAGCGCGGCGCAGGGGAAATCCAAGGGCGGCCTGCAGCTCGACACCCGCGAAGCGCTCCGCCGCGGCGGAGCCTCGGGCGCGGCGATCGTCGCGGGTGACGCGACCAAGGGGCTGCTGCTTGAGGCGGTGCGTTACAAAAACGACGACTTGCTCATGCCGCCGCCGGAGGAAGGCGGCCGTTTGTCGCCGGAGAAAGTCGCGGTGCTCGAGGAATGGGTGCGGCTGGGTGCGCCGGATCCGCGGGACGGCGGTTCGGCCGGCCCGCTCGAAATGGACGTCGCCCGCCGGCACTGGGCGCTGCAGCCGGTGCGAAGGCCCGCGGTACCGTCCGCGGGCGACCCTCGTATTTCACCAATCGACGCTCTGGTTCGCGTGACACAGACGGAGCGCGGACTGGCCGCCGCGCCGGAGGCGGATGCCCGTACCCTGTTGCGTCGTGTGACCTACGGGCTCACGGGCCTTCCGCCGACGGCGAAGGAGGCCGAGGATTTCGCGCGCGATTACCCGCGTGACCCTTCGGCCTACGAGCGGGTCGTTGATCGCCTGCTGGCCTCGCCGGCCTACGGGGAGCGCTGGGGACGCTTCTGGCTCGATGTGGCCCGCTACGCCGACACCAAGGGCTACCTCGCCGGCAACGAGGAACGTCGCTACGCGTTCTCGCACACCTACCGCGACTATGTGATCCGCGCGTTCAACGCCGACCTGCCCTACGACCGTTTCGTCGTCGAGCAGATCGCGGCCGACCGTCTGCCGCTGGGCGAGGACAAATCGCCGCTCGCCGCGCTCGGGTTCCTCACCCTAGGCCGGCGGTTCCTCAACAATCAGAACGACATCATCGACGACCGCATCGACGTCGTCACGCGCGGCCTGATGGGCCTGACCGTCACCTGCGCGCGCTGCCACGACCACAAGTTCGATCCCGTCTCGATGCAGGATTACTACGGGCTGCACGGCGTATTCGCCTCCTCGGAGGAGCCCGCGGAGAAACCGCTGCTCGGGCCGCTGGTCGATTCGCCGGCGCACCGCGACTTTCTGCGCAAGCGCGAGGAGGCCGCTGAACGCATCCGGGAGCGCGAGCGTTCCGAGGTCGCGAAGTTCGTCGAGGGACTCAAGGCGAAGACCGGCGACTACCTGCTCGCGGCGCACGACGCGGAGCGAATCCCCGCCGACGCCAAGTTCGACCTCTTCGCCGGCACGCGGAAGGTCAACCCCGAGGTGTTGCGCCGCTGGCAGGCATTTCTCCGCACCGAATCCGCCCGCTCGCATCCGCTGCTCGCCCCTTGGTTCGCGCTGACCGCCTTGCCGGTGGAAGGCTTCGCGGCGGCCGCCGCGGAGTTGCTCGCATCGTGGCGGACCTCTCCGCCGTCCGGCATGGACGGCGCCTTGGTTTCGTGGCTCGTCGCGCGGGAAAATCCGCCCGCCGCGCTCGCGGACTTCGCGGGGCTCTACACCAACCTTTTCAGCGCCGCGTTCCCTTCATCGGAAAGGAGCGCCAAATCGGGCAAGGCCAAAGGGTCCGCGCCTGCCCGCGTCGAGGTGTCATCGGCGTTGGTCGTCGCCATGCAGACGTGGGCGGAAACCGAGGATTTCCCTTCCAACCTGAAATTCGACACGGCGGCCGCCCTGATCCGCCGCCAGCTGAACGACAAGACCGCGCCCCTGCGACGCGAACTCGAGGCCTTGAACTGGACCGAGCCGGGCGCGCCTTTGCGCGCGATGGCGCTGGTCGACCGCGAAAAGCCGCGGGACTCCGCCGTTTTCCTGCGTGGCAATCCCGCCAACCGCGGCCCCGAGGCGCCGCGTCGGTTTCTGGAGGTTTTGGGCGGGCCGGAACGCCCGCGATTCGCGGACGGCAGCGGCCGGCTTGAACTGGCCAAGGCGATCGCGGATCCCGCCAATCCGCTCACGGCCCGCGTCTTGGTGAATCGCGTCTGGGGCTGGCATTTCGGCCAGGCGTTGGTGCGCACGCCGAGTGATTTCGGGGTGCGCACCGAACCGCCCGAGCAGCGAGCGCTTCTCGACTGGCTGGCGGCGGATTTCACGGCTGGCGGCTGGTCGGTGAAACGCCTCCACCGTGGGATCGTCCTGTCGCGCACCTACCGCCAATCGGGCGCAGTCTCCGCGGACACTTTGGCGGCGGATCCCGAGAATCGCTACCTCACGCGGTTCAATCGGCGCCGGCTCGAGTTCGAGGCGTTGCGCGACACTCTCCTGGTGGCGGCGGGACGCCTCGACCCGCAGGTCGGCGGCCTGCCGGTCGATCTGCTTGCCGAGCCCTTCCCCGGGCGCCGGACGGTCTATGGCTTCATCGACCGGCAAAACCTGCCCGGGATGTTCCGCACGTTTGACCTGCCCAACCCCGACGTCTCCAGCGCGCAGCGCTTCACCACCACCGTGCCGCAGCAGGCGCTCTTTCTCCTGAACAGCCCGTTCGCCCTTGAGATGGCGCGGGCCGCGGCCGGCCGCGCCGCGCAAGTCTCCGGCGGCGCGCCGGACGCGGAGATCGAGGCACTCTTCCGGCTCGTGCACCAACGCCGTCCCGCCGCCGACGAACTCGCCTTCGCGCGCGAGTTTCTGGCGACGGCCGCCGGTCCGGTTTCCGCGGCTCCGGGCGCCTCCGATACCAAGCCCGCGGCGGCGCCGTTCGGCCGGCTCGCGGAACTGGCACAGGTGCTACTGCTCTCCAACGAGACCGCGTTCGTCGATTGAACGGCCGCGGCGGTTGACAGGCTGCGCGTGACGACCGGACATTCACGCCGCGCATGAAAACGATCCGCCTCGCCGTCCTCGCGCTCTGCCCCTGCCTCGCCGCACTCGGCGCCGAAAATCTCCAGCATCGGAACTCCTACGCTCAGGCTTACGGCGAGACCAAGGTCGCCACCGCCGTCGATCCCGCGAAGGACTTGCCGCGCTACCCTGCGGTGGAGCCGAAAAACGCCGTCGCGACGTGGAAGGTGAAACCGGGCTTCAAGGCCCAGCTCGTGACCAACGAACCCATGGTGCGCGACCCGGTCGCGATCAGCTTCGATGAGAACGGCCGGATGTTCGTGTGCGAGATGATCGACTATTCCGAGGAGCGCGATCGCACGCCGCACCTCGGGCGCATCTCCGTTCTCGAGGACCGTGACGGCGACGGGTTCTACGAGACCAGCAGGGTCTTCGCCGACAACCTGCCTTGGCCGACCGGGCTGATCTGGGCCAACGGCGGACTCTACGTAGGAGCCACGCCTGACATCTGGCGTTTCGAGGACCGCGACGGCGACGGCCGCGCGGAGATCCGCGAAAAGGTTTTCACGGGTTTTGGCACCGGCCTCCAGCGGCTCAACGTCCAGGCGATGTTCAACAGTTTCGCCTGGGGGCAGGACAACCGCATTCATGTCCAGGGTGGCACCGGCAACCGCGGTGTGATCACGAGCCCGAAGCGCCCCGACCTCCCGGGAGAGGAGCTCGCCGGACGTAATTTCTGGTTCGACCCGCGCACGCACGAGTTCGGGTTCTCCGTCGGCGGCGCGCAGTTCGGCATGAGCTTCGACGATTACGGCCGGCGGTTCGCGTGCTCGAATTCCGACCACCTCCAGTTCTGGGTCTACGACGGCAAGTACGCCGCGCGGAATCCTTTCTTCACAATGCCCGGGGCGCGGCAGAGCATCGCGGCCGACGGCGGCGCCGCCGAGGTTTACCGCATCAGCCCCGACGAGCCGTGGCGCATCATCCGCACGCGCTGGCGCATCGGCGGCGTGGTGAAGGGCGCGGTCGAGGGCGGCGGGCGCGTCAGCGGCTATTTCACGGGAGCCGCCGGCACTGCGATCTACCGCGGCGACGCGTACGGCGAGGATTTCGTGAACAACGCGTTCGCGGGCGACTCCGGAGGTCAGCTCGTTCACCGGAAGAAGATCTCTGCTGACGGCGCGAGCCTCATCGGCCGCCGTCCGGACGACGAGCAGAACTACGAGTTCGCCGCCAGCAACGACACCTGGGTGCGCGTCGTGAACTTCGCCAACGCCCCCGACGGCACCCTCCACATCTGCGACATGTACCGCGAGGTGATCGAGCACCCGTGGAGCATCCCCGAAGAGATCAAGCGGCACCTTGACCTCAACTCGGGCAACGACCGCGGTCGCATCTACCGATTGGTGCCTGACAACGCCGCGTGGCGCCGGCGCGGCAACCCCGCCCTTGGCAAGGCCACCACAGCCGATCTGGTCGCCACGCTGGCGCACTCCAACGGCTGGCACCGCGATACCGCCTCAAGGCTCCTTTATGAGCGACAGGACAAATCCGCGGTTCCGCTGCTGGCTGCGCTGGTCCGGGAATCGTCGTCCGCGCCCGCGAAGCATCACGCGCTCGGCGTGCTTGAAGGCCTGGGCGCGCTCGACGCCGGGGAGTTGACGGTCGCGCTGCGCGACCGCGATCCGCGGGTGCGGGAGCGGGCGATTTATCTGGCCGAGATGCTCGTCGCCCGAGGCGGGACAGCTCCCGGCCTCGTGGCGGCGCTGGCCGCACTCGCCGATGATCCCGATGCACGGGTTCGCCTGCAGCTCGCGTTCACCGCACCGGTTGTACCCGGCCTTTCCGAGGCCTACGCGCGCCTCGCCCGGCGCGATCACGCAGACAAATGGATCTCCGCCGCGCTGCTCAGCGCACCGCCTTCCGCGGTCAACGGGGTGCTTTTCCCGGCGATGACCCGTGACGCCGCGGTCGCGCGTGCCGCGGCGCCGTTCGTCGCCTCGTTGGTGGAGATCCAGGCGGCCTCGAAACCTGCCGGAGGTTACGGCCCGTTGCTGGATTTCATCGCCCAGCCGGGCACCAGCGTCCACTGGCTCCGCGCTTTCGGCGACGGTCTCCGCCGCGCGGGAACATCCGTCGAAAAGGTCGACACGGCGCGCCGCCTCGACGCGGTCTTCGCCCGGGCTTCCGCGACCGCGGCCGACGCGAAGGCCACGGCGGCCGCCCGTCGCGAGGCGATCGAGCTGATTGCCGTGGGTCCGATCGAAAAAGGTCGGGCGGCGTTGAAGGCATGCCTGGCTGAAGGTCAGCCCGAAGACGTGCAGACGGCGGCGGTGCGCGCGATGGCTACCTATTCCTCGCCGGAGGTCGCGCCGGCCCTGCTGTCGCATTGGAACTACGGCCGGAAGTCCAAGGAAGTGGCGCTCGCCGCGCTGCTCACGCGCGAGGAACGCACGATGCCGCTGCTGGACGCGGTCGCCGCCGGCAAGGTGAAGCCCGCGGATTTCAGCGCGGCGCAGATCGAGAGCCTCGCGCGGCACAAGAACGCGAAGATCCAGGCCAAGGCCCGGGTTGTTCTCGCGAGCGTCATCCCTCCCTCCCGCGAGGAAGTCGCCGCCAGGTTCCAGCCGGCGATCGCGCTTGCCGGCGACGCCGCGCGCGGCCGGATGCAGTACCAAGGGCGTTGCATTGTCTGCCACAAGGCCGGCGGAGAGGGCGTGGAAGTCGGGCCCGACCTGATCACCACGAAGTCGCGTGGCCGCGATTCCCTGTTGGCCGCGATCATCGATCCGCACCGTGAGGTCGCGCCCCAGTACATCGCCTACGAGGTGAACACCAAGGACGGTAATGCGTACCTCGGGATGATCACCCGCGACGACGCCACCGGCTTCGGGCTGAAGATCATGGGTGGCGCGGAGGTCGCCATCACGCGCGCCAACGTCAAGGGCAGCAGCTCCTCGGGAAAGAGCCTGATGCCCGAGGGGCTCGAGGCGGGCATGTCGGTTCAGGACATGGCCGACCTCCTTACGTTCATCGCGCAACTGAAGTAATTTCGATCCGCGGATTCGCGCGGTCACCTCAGACGGCCGGTAGCCCTTTGCCGTCTGCGTTTCGCGTAAGCGGTGGGTAAGCCTTTTCCCCAGCCCGCACCCGCGGCGGTAAACACGGGATTTGGTTAGGTCTCCTTGCCAATCGTACCTAGGGTTTTGAACCTAGGGTCCTCGGGTAGATTTCGTATCCAACTATACCACCCATCGTTCGCATGAGCACCTCATCCCGCTTCGTTGTCTTCCTCGTGGAAGGCCGACGTTACGCGGTGCGGTTGGACGAGGTGGAGCGGGTGGTGGCGGCGGTGCATGTCCTTCCCCCCGAATCGATCGCCTTCCTGCTGCGCGATTGCGGCCGGAGGAGTGTCCCGGCCGTCAAAGCCAGCGTCTGAATTCAATCCCACCATGACCCCGTCTTCCGATCCCGCGGCCGCCGGCCGCGACCACGTCCTGATCGTTGAGGACAGCCTGACCCAGGCGGTGCAGCTGCGCTTCGTCCTCGAGGAGCACGGATTCGCCGTGCGCCACGCCCGCCATGGCGCCGAGGCGCTTTCGTTCATCGGCTCCGGCGCACTCCCCTTGGCCGTGGTGAGCGATGTGAACATGCCCGGCATGGCCGGTTACGAACTGTGCCGTCGCATCCGGGGCGATGAGCGTCTGGCCGGCTTGCCCGTGGTCTTGCTGACGGCGCTTTCTGACGGCGCGGATGTGCAGCGCGCCCTGGAGTGCGGCGCCGACTACTTCTTCACCAAGCCGCTGGATGAGAACGTGCTGGTGCCGCGCCTGCGCCGGATTCGCGCGGAATTGCAGCTCCCGGGAGTGGGCGGCGGTTCGGCGGGCGGTATTGAGAGGTCGATGCGCATCGATCCGGATCCGCGGCGGACCCTCGGACTGCTGCTCTCAACCTACGAGGCCGCGGTGGCGCAGAACCATCGGCTGGAACGGGCCGAGGCGGATCTGCGCCAGCTCAACGAGAACCTCGAGAACCGCGTGCGGGAGCGCACCGCGGAGCTGGTCTCGGCCAACGAGGCTCTGCGTTCGGAGTACAACGCGCGGCTGCAGGGTGAAGTCCGGCTGCGCGAGCAGGCCGAGCTGCTCGACAAGGCTGGCGAGGTGATCGTGACGACCGACCTCAAGTGCCGCGTGCGTTTCTGGAACAACGGCGCCGCGCGCCTGCTGATCTGGGACGCCACGGAGATGGGCGGCCGCGAATTGAAGGAAATTTTCTCCCTCGGCGAACTTGGCGACTCCGCCTCACTCGCCGCGGCCCTGGCCTCCGGTCGCGACTGGCGGGGTGAGATCCGAGCCCGACGTCGCGAGGGCGACTCGGTGGTTCTGGAAACGAGTGTCACCGTCCTGCGCGACGGTGCCGGCCGGCCCGGCGGCTGGCTGATGATCGGCGCGGACGTGACGGAGCGGAAGGCGCTCGAGGATAAGTTTCTGCGGGCGCAGCGCCTGGAGAGCATCGGCATGCTGGCGGCCGGCATCGCGCACGACCTCAACAACGTGCTCGCGCCGATCGGCATGGCGGCATCGCTGCTGCGGATGCGGCTGTCAACCGCGCCCGACCTCAAGCTGATCGACACGTTGGAAAAATCGGTGACCCGCGGCTCGGGTCTGGTGAAGCAGATCCTGGGTTTCGCCCACGGCGTCAGCGGCGAGCGCCGGGTCCTGCAGGTGAAGCACCTCATGCGCGACATCACTTCCGTGATCGCGCAGACTTTCCCGAAGTCCATCGAGCTCGTGGAGCGCATCCCCTCCGACCTCTGGCCGGTGCGCGGCAACGCGACACAGGTTCACCAGGTGCTCCTAAACCTCTGCGTCAACGCCCGTGATGCCATGCCCGATGGCGGCCAGTTGCGGGTGTCCGCCGAGAACCGGCGCCTCGATGCCGCCGCGGCCCGCGCTCTGCCAGGGGCCAAGCCCGGACCCTGGATCGTGATTGAGGTGGGCGACAGCGGTACGGGCATCCCGCCTGACGTCCTCGCGCGGATCTGGGATCCGTTCTTCACGACGAAAGGCGTGGGGAAGGGCACCGGGCTCGGTCTCTCAACCGTGCGCGGCATCGTGCAGACCCACGAGGGTTTCGTGACGCTCGACACGCAGGTGGGCAAGGGTTCCACGTTCCGCGTGTTTTTCCCCGCGGCCGACGTGCCGGAGGCGGCTAGTGCTGTCGCCGTCGCCAAGCCGGTCGCGGCGGGCCATGGTCAGCTGATCCTCGTGGCCGACGATGAGGACTCTATCCGGGAGATCGTGAGTTCCGTCCTGACGGCGGCGGGCTATCTGGTCGAAACAGCCGGCGACGGTCTGTCAGCCGCGGCGCTCTACGCCGAACGACCGGCGGACTTCGCGCTGTTGATCACCGACTACGACATGCCCGGCCTCGACGGCGAAAAACTGGCCGCGTTCGTGCGCTCCCGCGCCGCCGGCACCCGCGTGCTCGCAGTCAGCGGTCTCGCCGACGACGAAGCCAACCGCGCGCACCCCTCGTTAACTTTTGGTGACGCGAATCTCGGCAAACCCTTCACTGCGGATTCGTTGCTGCGAAAAGTCGCGGAGTTGCTCGAGGCGCCCCGGTCCTGATGCCGGAGCGTAACGCCGCGCGACGGCGGACCTACGCTCCGCAGACTTCGCGGACGGCCTCGACCATCCGGCGCTGGTGCGTCTCCACGCCGTTCATGATCGACCGCGCCTTGGCCCGTGCGGCGGCAGGGTCCTGCAAGATGGTCTGGAGTCGTGACCAGAGCTGCGGGCCGTCTGACTCGTCGACTTCAAAAAACCAGTCGTTCGCGCCGATGTCGCGGTACATCTGCCCCTTGCACGTGTCCGTCGGCTGCCGGACGTAAAATGCCGGCGTTCCTTGGTGCAGCGCGATCAGGGGCGAGTGGCATTCCAAGCTGATGACGCACCGGGCCCGCGCATAAATCGAGGCGGCCTCGTCGGGCAGCCAGTAGGTTTCACGCCAGACAACATGGCGCCGCACGTCGGCCGGCAACGAATCGAGCAGCACTTGTTTGCCGAGCTCGATCTCGTACGTCATCTCCGCGCCGAGCATGACCTTCTGTCCGGTGGTTCGGACGTACGACTCGATCATCCCGCGGAGCTTCGCATGGTCGCGTTCGGTGGTGCGTTCGTTGATCGCGTCGCGGATGTCGTCGTCGGGGGTGCGCGGAGTGTTGCGGATCCGGTAATACGGGGTGTAACGCAGCCGCGGGATGACGCAGATGAATCCACCCGGCTCCAGGCCGTGTTCCTTCATCCAGGCCAGTCCGCGGGTATCGTCGCGCAACGGCATGCCGAGTTGGGCGTCGGGGCCGAACTCGAGGATGGGCGTCTTGATGCCCTGTGCCCGCAGGTAGTCCCGGGAGATGGTGTCGCGGCAGAAAAAGAAAGCCGCCTGGTCCATGATGTACCTAAGATCCGCGGCGAGGTGGGTAGGGGGAAGCCGGAGCGTTCGCGCGCGGAGATCTGCCAGCGTTCCGCCTTCCGGATCGCGGCCTTTTCCGATCCCGGAAACCGGGTCCGTGCTCACCCCGAAGACACCGACCGGCTTTCCGGTGACGCGGCGGAACGCAACCGCATGGTTGCTCGCCGGAAAGCCCGAGCCGGAACCACTGAGATACAGGTCCGTTTCGGCCCACGCCCGCGCGAGGCGTTCATTGTCGGGACGACCGTCGCGGCCCAGGCTTCCCTCGACGATCTTCAACCGCGGGTAGGCCTGGGTAAGGAACGCGCGGGAACCGTGACCGAGGTTTCCCGGCCAGAGCGTGACTTCCACTTCCGGGAAGTGCCGCTGGAGCAGCGAGAGCGCCCCCGGCGTGTGGCCGATATCGCCGATGTTCACGCTCTGCCACGATGAGCGCAGGAGAACGCGAGGCGGGCGGCTGGTCGCTCGGGCCGCCGCGAAGAGCGTGGGGGCGATGGCCGCGGTTCCGGCGGCGGCAATGAATTGGCGGCGTTTCATTCGGCGATAGCTGAAATGGGCTGGTTCTTCGCCGCGGATCACCGCATCGGAAGAAATTCCTAAGGAGCGTTCGTTGGGCCCGGCTTGGGCGACCCCGGAGGGACAGCCGTGAAAATCACAACTACCGGTCGTGACCGGTGCCATGTTCGCGGCTCCCCTCGGGTGCGTCACTTCGCCGGTGAGGCGGCGAGGATGCGACGGGCTTCGTCGGCGCCGACTTCGCGGACGAAGATGTTGCGCCAGCGGATCTCGCCGCCGTGCGTCTGCAGCATGATCGGGCCCTTGGCCGGGAGCGGCAGCTTTCGGTCCCAGTAGTTCTCCATCACGGCGCCGTCCACGACGAGCTTGTCGTTGAGCCACACCCACGTACGGGCGCCGATCTGGCGGATGCGGAATCGGTTCCACTCGCCGAAGGGCTTGTCGGCGAGGACGAGCGGATCGCGGCCGGGAGTGCCCGGTGTGTTGTTGAACAACCCGCCGGAGCCGAGGTGCGGTTTCCGGTCGGCCTTCTTGGGATCGTAAACTTGGTTCATGTCCCAGATCTGCACCTGCGGCGTGCCGCGGAGGTAGATGCCGCTGTCGGCCTTGGCCACGGTCTTGTACTCGATGAGCAGCTCGATGTCGCCGAACTCCTCGGTGGTGTTGGCGTAGGGGCCGGTACCGGGGTTCACCAGTTCGCCGTTCTCGACGCTCCAGTGTTTCGTGAAGTCGGCGCGCTCCTGCTCGATCTTCGCGGTCTTCTTCTCCCCTTGCAGCTTGGTGAGGCTGTGGGGATTCAGACCGAACCAGCCGGAGAGATCCTTGCCATTGAAGATCGCGCGGAAACCGGGCGGTGGCTTCACGTCGGCGGCGCCGAGCGGCGCGGAGGCGAGCAGACAGAGGGTGGTGAGAAACGTGAGGGTCTTCATGGGGCTCTTCCCGCATCGCGCCAGCCCGCCGCGGGGGGCGCAACGGAAAATCCGGCGCCATGCCACTCGCCGGTTGCCAAGCCGCCGGCGGCTGCGTTGTTCTGCGGCCCGTCCGCGGCGCGACGCCGCGGAAAACCCCTTCATCCGTTTTCCCCATGAGCAGCGCCCCCGCGATCACCCGACAGGAAACTTACGACGCGATCGTCGTCGGCTCCGGCATCAGCGGCGGCTGGGCCGCCAAGGAGCTCGCCGAGAAGGGCCTCAAGGTCCTGCTCCTCGAGCGCGGGCGCGACGTGAAGCACGGCGACTATCCCACGGCCATGCTCGACGCGTGGGATTTCGAAGGACGCAACCGCATCACCGCCGCCGCCGCGAGCCGCCAGGAAAAACAGGGTCGTACCGGCTACACCACCCATCCGGCCTCGGCCCATTGGTTCGTCGACGACGTCGACCACCCGTACGCTGAGACGAAGCGCTTTGACTGGATGCGCGGCTACCACGTCGGCGGTCGCTCGCTCCTCTGGGGGCGCCAGTCGTACCGGTTCTCCGACCTGGATTTCGAGGCCAACGCCAAGGAGGGCGTCGCCGTCGACTGGCCGATCCGTTACGCGGACATCGCGCCGTGGTACGATCACGTCGAGCGGTTCGCCGGCATCAGCGGGCAAAAGGAGGGCCTGCCGCAGTTGCCCGACGGCGAGTTCCTGCCGCCGATGGAGATGAATGTGCTCGAGAAGCACGTGAAGCGGAGCATCTCCAACCGGCTCGGCGGTCGCGTGATGACGATCGGCCGCGCCGCCAACCTCACCCGGCCGCACCTCGGCCGCGGCACCTGCCAGTACCGCAACCGCTGCATCCGCGGTTGCCCCTACGGCGCCTACTTCAGCAGCAACGCTTCGACGCTCCCCGCGGCCTTCGCGACCGGCAACCTCACGCTGCGGCCGTTCTCCGTCGCCGCCGAGGTTTTGTACGACGCCGGCCGTAGCCGCGCCTCGGGCGTGCGGGTCGTCGACACCGTTTCCCTCGAGGTCATCGACTACCGCGCGCGGATCGTCTTCCTTTGCGCGTCCGCCGTCGCCTCCACCGCGCTGCTGCTCAATTCCGTCTCCGAGCGTTTCCCCAACGGTCTCGGCAACGACAGCGGCGAGCTCGGCCACAACCTGATGGACCACCACTTCAAGGTCGGCGCCTCGGGGATCACCGACGCCTTCGCCGACCGCTACTACCGCGGGGCCCGGCCCAATGGGATCTACATCCCGCGGTTCCGGAACGTCGACGCGAAGTCGCGCCGCAAGGACTACCTGCGCGGCTTCGGCTACCAGGGTTCGGCGAGCCGCTCCGACTGGACCCGCGGCATCCGCGAGCTCGGTCTCTTCGGCGGCGAATTCAAGAAGGCGCTGGTTTCACCGGGACCGTGGCAATTCGGCATCGGTGCCTGGGGCGAATGCCTGCCCTACCACGCCAACCACCTGAAGCTCGATCGCACGCGCCGCGATCGCTGGGGTCAGCCGATCGTCGTGTTCGACTGTGGCTGGAAGGAAAACGAGCTCGCGATGCGCAAGGACATGCAGGCCTCCGCGATCGAGATGCTCGAGGCCGCGGGTCTCAAGGAGATCAAGGGCTACGACGACGTCGTGAACAGCGCTCCGGGTAATTGTATCCATGAGATGGGAACGGCCCGCATGGGCCGCGATCCGCGCACCTCCGTCCTCAATTCCTGGAACCAGGTGCACGCCGTGCCCAACGTCTTCGTCACGGACGGCGCCTGCATGACCTCCAACGGCTGCGTCAACCCGTCGCTCACCTACATGGCGCTCACCGCCCGCGCGTGCGACCACGCGGTCGGCGAGATGCGGAAAATGAATCTCTGACCCCTGCGCCCCGATGATCTCCTCTGAATCCTCATCCGATCGCGTGATGCTGAGCCGCCGCGAAGCCCTCCAGCGCGCCGCGGTCGTCCTCGGCGCCGCGCTTTCCCCGTCGATCATCGCCGGCGTCCTCCGCGCCCAACCCGCGGCCGGCGGAACCCGGCTGTCCGCCGAACAGGACCGCACGCTGGCGGCGCTCGCCGAACGCATCCTGCCTCGTACTGACACGCCGGGCGCGGCCGATGTGGGCGTGCCGGCGTTCATCAGCCGCCTTTTCGCGGAGTTCCTCACGGCCGCTGAACGTGGCACGCTTTCGGGTGGCGTCGCGGCGCTCGACTCGGCTTGCACCGCGCGGCACGGGCGGCCGTTCGCCGCCCTCGAGGGTGGGAAGCAGGATGACGAGATCCGGCGTCTGATCGCGTCTAAGGACGCCGCCGAGCGCGAGTTCCTGCGGCTCACGCGCGAGCTCGTGATCGTCGGCTACTTCACGTCGGAAAAAATCGGCAAGACGCTGCTGCGTTACGATCCGGTCCCG
>JAURJO010000152.1 GCA_030832235.1 Verrucomicrobiota bacterium | reverse complement strand
CACTCGTGCCGAAGCTCGCGGAAACGACGCCCGGGGTGACGTTTCCCGTGCCGATCGCGCCCATCATGTTGTCGCCGCCACCGGCCGACACCACGACCTCCGGCGAGAGCCCGTAGTGGCGGGCCAGTTCCGGCCGCAAGGTGCCTGCCGCCGCATCCGACCCGCTCAGTGGCGGCAGCCAATCGGCGAGGTTGCGATCAATCGCCGCGATCGCGGCCGCCGACCACTTGCGGGCGCGCACGTCCATCAAGGCGGAGCCCGAGGCGTCGCCGTACTCCATGAAGTACGAGCCGGTGAGATGGAAATTAAGGTAATCGTGCGGCAGGAGGATGTGACGAAGCCGGCGATAATTCGCGGGCTCGTGGCGCTTCAACCAGAGGATCTTCGGGGCCGTGAAACCGGGCAGGATCAAGTTGCCCGTCTTCCGCAGCGCCGCCTTGGGTCCGCCCAGCCGTCGCGTGATAAGGGCGCATTCGGCGGTAGTGCTGGTATCGCACCACAGCTTCGCCGGCCGGATGACCTCGCCCGCGGCGTCGAGCGGCACGAACCCGTGCTGCTGGCCCGAGACGCCGATGCCGCGCACGCGTGCGCGGTCAACCTTCGCCGCGACGGCCGTGATCACCGTATCGAGCGCCTCCACCCATTCGCGCGGGTGCTGCTCCATGTGGCCGACCGGCAATCCGCCGATCAGGCGGTGCGGGGCTCGCGCCTCGGCGACCACCCGGCCGGAATCGAGGTCGAGGACGACCGCCTTGACGCTCTGGGTACCGGAATCGATGCCAATGAAAAGGGACATGGGGGAAAGGATTCCGCCATCGCGCCAAATTCACTCCCATGGGGCAAGCCGGACTTCCCCTCTGGCGCCGCCCGGACTCGCCGGGCCGGCGGATCACTCGTTCCGCGTGTTATTTTCCTTCACCGTCGTGAGAAACTCGACGGGGGCAAAGTCGTCGGTGAGCACGCGCGCGCGCTTCACCCGCGCGGTCGGGAACGGCATCACCTCGCCCTTGATCTGCGCCAAGTCGAGCCGGCCGGCGAAGACCGGCTTCGAGAGCGACGCGGGATCGGGCCACTTCGACGGATCCATGATCGACGGAGTCGAGTACTTCACAGCTAGGGAGATGACGTTGCCGCGGCCGTCGACGCCCAGCAGGACAACCTGCGGAAACACCGCCTGGATCGTGCGGAGGTCGGAGTAGTAAAGCTCGGTCGTCGCGTGCAGGTTGCTGACAAACACCCCGCGGTCGGTGAGGCGCGCGGCGCACTCGCGATAAAACTCCTCGGTCTTGAGGTGCGGCGGCACGGAATCGCCCCGGAACGCATCGAGGACGATCCAGTCCCAGCGCTCGCGGTCGCGTTTGATGAACATGCGGCCGTCCATGATGGTGACGGGCGTGTTGGCGGTGGGCGCGAACTTCATCCGCGAGCGGCAAAGCTCGTTGACCATCGGATCGAGCTCCACCGTGTGGAGCAGGGTGTCGGGATAAGCCGCCGAGAAGAGCCGGTGGAACCCCGCGCCGCCGAGTCCCACCATGAGGACCCGCTTGGGATTGGGCTCGATGAAGAGCGCACCGTACAGCGAGCGCGTGTAGGCGACGACCAGCTTCAGCGGGTCGGAAAGGTCGACGGCGGATTCCAGCGTGTCAGCGCCGCGGTAACGCGCCCGCAATTCCACGATATCACCGGAGCGCTGGAGGGTGATGCTGTTGTAAGCGGTATCGAAGCGCTCGACGGAATCCTGTGCGGAAACGACGGAAGCGGCGAGCGACGCGCCGGCGGCGGAAAACAGAAGGCGAAAGATGGAGTTCATTCGGCGGGGGCGGCGCGGAGGAGACGGAGCAGAATCGCGAGGCTGATCACGGCAACGGCAAGCCAGAGTTGCAGCAGCGTGGAGACGCGGAGGTTGGGAATCAGCACGAAGGCGGTGAGCATCACGCCCGCGATGTTGCCGAGGGTACTGACGCCGTAGACGACCCCGGAAGCCTTGCCGGGCGGCGTGCCGCGGGAAGCGAGGTATTGCACGCATTGCGGACCAAACGTGGAGAGCGCGGTGACCGGCAGGAAAAAGATGCCCACGCAGGAGACAGCGATGGCGACGCTGACATCCGCGAACGTGGTCTCTATCAACGAAAGGAGCGTGCGTCCGAAGACGGCCACCACCGCCAGCGTTGCCACTGCCACCAGGGCACCGATTCCCGCCGCTTTCCGCCGGGCGGACGCCGGCAGATTGCTGATCGAACCGCCGATGATGGATCCAGCCGAGAATGCCGCCAGAAACGTCGAGATCAGCCACGCCCAGACGACGATGGAGGATCCGAAATGCGGATTCAGGAGCCGGGAGGCCAGCAGCTGGAAGCCCATGCTGAGGATGCCCAGGACAACGACGACGGCGTGAAAGGCGAAGAGGGTCACGGTGGGGTCACGGAAGCTGCGTGGCGCCCGCGGCGATGTCACCATGAAATCTCCCCGATGCCTTCGGCGAGCCGGCCGCTTGCACACCGATCATCGACCCGTAGCCTGCGCGCCATGAAACGCCTCACCGCCCTTCTCTGTTTCCTTGGCCTGACCTGCACCCTGATCGCCGCCGGGAAAGACGAGTTTCCCCCCATCAGCCACGCGGAACTCACCGCCGCGATGGCCGCGAAGAAGGTCACGCTGATCGACGTGAATGGCACATCCTCGTACCGCAACGGCCGCATCCCGGGTGCGATCGATTATGCAACGCTGCGCGGTGACCTCGCGGCGGCGTTACCTAAGGACAAAGACGCGCTGGTCGTGGCCTACTGCGGCAACGAGAAGTGTCAGGCCTACCGCACGGCCGCCAAGGCCGTCTCGGCGCTCGGCTACACGAACGTGAAGCACTACTCCCCGGGCATCGCCGGCTGGCGGGCGTCCGGCGCCGCGGTCGAGAGGGGCGCACCGTAACCCGACACCGCTGCATCACGCCGGGGAGCGCGGGAAAAACTGCTCCGACGGGATCAGCTCCAACGACTCCGCGGGGGACGCCGCGACCCCATCGCATGCTATTTATCAGGCGAAGAAGATGGGAGGGGGCCTCCACGCGCCGAATCACCACTTCCCCTTCCCGGGTTCCGTCAACCTGAGCTCCTGGTTTCCGGATTCACCCACCTCCGTCCTCTGTTACCTCCGTTCACTCCTGTTCACCGGCTCGGGCTGTTCCAAATTCCGATCTGGCCGCCGGCCGCCAGACCTCAAGAGATCGCCGGATGACTCCGCGGCCGGAAGCGCTTCAAGCGACTGGCGCCGGTGACCACTTGAAGACGCAGGCGGTCAGCGGGGGCAGCGTAACCCGGATGGATTGCGCGAGGCCGTCCCAGGGGCGTTCTTCGGTCGCGCGTCCGCCGTCGTTACCGACGCCGGTGCCGCCGTAGTAGGCGCTGTTGGTGTTGATAACCTCGCGCCACAAACCCGCGCGGGGCACTCCCACGCGGTGGTCGCGTTGGGCGCCTCCGAAATGGCAGACCACCGCGTACAACGTGCCCTCGGACTCGTCGCAGCGCACGTAGGCGATCACGTTGGCGTCGGCATCCTGGCAACTCAGCCACCGGAAACCGCGCGGGTTGAAATCGTGGCGCGAGAGCGCCGGGTCGGAAACGTAGAGTCGGTTGAGGTCGCGAACGAGCAGCCGCAGACCCTCGTGGTCGGGATACTGGCACAGGTGCCAGTCGAGACTGCCGGCGTGGGACCACTCGCGCGACTGCCCGAACTCGCTTCCCATGAAGAGCAGCTTCTTGCCGGGCCACATCCAGGTGTGCGCATACAGCGCCCGGAGATTGGCGGCCTTCTCGGGGATGTGCCATGCGCCCATCTTGTAGAGCATCGAGGCCTTCCCGTGCACGACCTCGTCGTGCGAGTACACGGTCACGAAGTTTTCCGAGTACTGATAGAGCATCCCGAACGTGAGATCGGACTGGTGGTGGCGCCGATGGACGGGCTCCTTGCTGAAGTAGCGCAGGGTGTCGTTCATCAGCCCCATGTTCCACTTGTAGTCGAAGCCCAGGCCGCCCTCGGAGGTCGGACGGCTCACCCCGGCGAACGAGGTGCTCTCCTCGGCGATCATCACCGTTCCCGGATGGTATTGGTGCACGAGGTCGTTCACGCGACGCAGGAAATCGATCGCCTCGAGGTTTTCACGGCCACCGTGCCGGTTGGGCACCCACTGCCCCTCGGGCCGAGAGTAATCGAGGTATAGCATCGAGGCCACGGCATCGACCCGCAGGCCGTCGAGATGGTAGCGCTCCAACCACGCCAGGGCGTTCGCAATGAGGAAACACCTCACCTCGTTGCGCCCGTAGTTGAAGATCAGCGTGCCCCAGTCCATGTGCGCGCCCTGCCGCGGATCCGCGTGCTCGTAGAGGTGCGTGCCGTCGAACTCCGCGAGTGCGAACGCGTCCCGCGGGAAGTGCGCGGGCACCCAGTCGAGAATCACGCCGATACCGCGCGAGTGCAGGTGGTCGACGAACCACGCGAAGTCCTCCGGTGTGCCGTAGCGGTGCGTCGGCGCGTAGAAGCCCGTGACCTGATAACCCCACGAGCCGTCGAATGGATGTTCCGCCAGCGGCATCACCTCGACGTGCGTGAAGCCCATCTCGAGCACGTGGTCCGCCAGTTGCGGCGCGATCTCCCGGTAGGTGAGCGGCCGATCGCCATCCTCCGGCACGCGCCGCCAGGAACCGAGATGCATCTCGTAGATCGACATCGGCCGGTCCAGCCGGCCGGCTTCCTCGCGGCGGCGCTTCATCCAGGCTTCGTCCGTCCAGCGGAACATCGCCGGGTTGCACACGATCGACGCGTTGTTGGGCGGACCCTCGAAGTAAGTTCCGTACGGGTCGGTCTTAAGCCGCAGTTGTCCGCGGACGTCCCGGATCTCGAACTTGTAGAGTTCCCCCTCCCCCAGCCCCGGCACAAAGATCTCCCACACGCCGGATGAACCGAGGGGCCGCATCGGATGGTAGCGTCCGTCCCAGTGATTAAAGTTGCCGACGAGCGAGACGCGCGTGGCGGCCGGCGCCCAGACCGCGAACGACACGCCTTGCACGCCGCCGAGGTCGCGCACGTGCGCCCCGAGCTTCTCGTAAACGCGGTGCTCGTTGCCCTCATTGAAGAGGTAGAGGTCCTGCTCACCCAGGGTCGGGAGGAAACAATACGGGTCGAAAAACTGCCGGATCTCCCCGTTGGCCCGGGTGGCGCGGAGCTGGTAACGGAAGACCGTTTCGCGGCCCGGGATGAAGACCTCGAAGAGTCCCGCCTCCGCCGCCCTCTCCATCGGAATGCCACGCGGGGGCGACGCCTCCAGATCAACGACCTCACAGGCCGTCACGTCACGGAGGAAGGCGCGCGCCACCACGCCTTTCACTTTTTTCCGCGTCACCGGGTGCATCCCGAGGATCGCGTGCGGGGACGCGTGACGCGCTTCAAGCAGCAGGTGTAGGTCGGCTTTCGAGAGGATCACGATGCGGTCTCCGGAAACGCACGGTGCGGCCACGCGTGGACGGCGTCTAGCCCGCATTCGCGGGCGGACCCGCGTCAACCCGTCGGGGAAACGCTCACCTGCTCTGCAGGTGATGCTTGTTCAGCCCGGCTTTGCGGCAGGCGTCCCAGACAAAGGTCAGGCGCTCCAGCGTGGCCTTCTCGTCCGACCGGATGAGCACAGGGATGTCTTTGTCGACGTTCTTCACCTGCGCGAGCACGCCGGGCAGCTCCGCGTCGCTCACGGGCTTGCCGTTGAACGTGATCGCCCCGTCTTTCGCGATGCCGATGGTGACGCTGCCGCGGAACTCGTTTTTCCCCGCGGTCTCCACCTTGGGCAGCGTGATATTAAGCGTCGCGGCCGACTTGAACTGCATCGAGACGAACGCAAAGAAGATCAGCATCACGAGCACGTCGATCAGCGGCACGAGGTTCATCTCGGGCCGCTTGCGTCGCTTGTGGGCGAGCAGGCTCATTGCGCGCCGGGCTTCCGCTGGAGGATGCGCTCGAGGAGCACGTCGAGCTGGGCCGCGTAGTTCTCGATCTTGCGCTGCAGGTAACCGCTGCCGACGAGCGAAGGGATCGCGATGCAGAGCCCGATCACCGTCGCGGAGAGCGCAAGCGCGACGCCCTTGGTGAAAGCCACGGGGTCGGGCAGGCCGGTGTCGGGCGAGATCTGCGAGAAAACCTGGAGCAGGCCGGTGACCGTGCCGGTGAGGCCGATGAGCGGCGCGGCGGCGTAAATGACGTCGAGGTACGGGATACCGCGCTCCATGCGGTTGACCTCGAGGCGGGCGAACGCCTTGACCGCGCCTTCATCATGCTGGTGCTGCTCGGCGAATTCGACGATCCGGGCGAGGACCGTGTGCTTGCCGCCCACCAGCGGGCGGCCTTCCACCACGGCGTCGGCCAGATCCTGGGGCATCACAGCCGCCTTCCGCAGGGCGTAGGCGCGCTCGAAGATGATGAAAACCGCGGCGGCCGAGCAGATGCCCAGCGGGTAGATGAGCACTCCGGCTCCCTTGAAGACCTCGATCATGGCGAAATACATGGGCAATCGGGATTAACCTGAGCGCGTGAGACGGCCCCGCGAGGGAAAAGTTCAATCAAACTTCCCGCGCGGGTCGGCCAGACTCTCTCAGGCCGCGAGGTACGGCAATGCCCGCGCGCGCGACTGCACCGCCGGCAGGCCGTCGAGCAATTCGCCGATCGCGTCCCAGCGGCCGTTCACGAGCGCATCGCGCGCGGTCGCGCGGACCTCGACGGTGATGCGCTGGCCGCCGAAGCGGACCTCCTGCGCGGCGACATCGAGCACGACTTCGGTCGCGGGGTTGGCCTCGATGGCCGCGGCGACCCGGGCGATGTCGGCCCGCGCCGCGGTGGCGCAGGGGATGCCAAGCGTCGTGCAGTTACCGAAGAAGATCTCCGCGAAGTTCTCGGCGACGATCGCGCGGAAGCCGTGCTTCTGGATCGCCTGGGGCGCGTGCTCACGGGATGAGCCGCAGCCGAAGTTGGCGCCGGACAGCAGGATCGTCGCGCCCTTGAAGCGCGGCTCGTTCAACGGGTGCGGCTTGTCGCTGCCGTCGTCGTTCTTGCGGACGTCGTGGAAAAGGAACTCCCCGAGGCCGTCGAACGTGACGCACTTCATGAAGCGCGCCGGAATGATGCGGTCGGTGTCGATGTCGTTGCCGGGCACGTAGACGGCGCGGCCGGTGACGGAAGAGATCTTGGCGAGGGCCATGGCGATGAGGGGGATCAGTTTTGATTAACGGCGAACACCTCGCGGGCGTCGGCCACCGTGCCGGTGACGGCCGCGGCGGCAACCATCAGCGGGCTCATGAGGATGGTACGGCCGGTGGGGCTGCCCTGCCGGCCCTTGAAGTTTCGGTTCGAGGAACTCGCGCAGAGTTGGTCGCCGACGAGCTTGTCGGGGTTCATCGCGAGGCACATCGAGCAACCCGCGGCCCGCCACTCGAAGCCGGCGTCGGCGAAGACGCGGTCGAGGCCGAGTTTTTCGCACTGGAGCGCGACGATCTGGGAGCCGGGGACGGCGATGGCCTTCACCCCCGCGGCCACCCGCCTGCCCTTGAGGAAGCGGGCGACCTCCTGGAAGTCGCTGAGGCGGCCGTTGGTGCAGGAGCCGAGGAAGGCGACGTCGATGCGAGTGCCTTTGATCGGCGTGCCGGGCCGAAGCTTCATGTACGCCAGCGCCTCCTCGATGGAGGAGCGCTCGTCGACCGCCTTGGCCTGCGCGGGATCGGGCACGCGCTCGTCGATCGAGATGCCTTGGCCGGGGTTGATGCCCCACGTGACGGTCGGCGCGATCGAGGCGGCATCGATCGTGACGACATCGTCATAGTGGCAGCCCGGATCGCTGGCGAAGGACTTCCAGCGGATGACGGCCTCGTCCCAGGCGGCGCCGGCAGGCGAGTAGGGACGGCCCTTGAGGTAGGCGAAAGTGGTCTGGTCGGGGTTCACGTAACCCGCGCGGGCACCGCCCTCGATGGACATGTTGCACACGGTCATGCGCTCCTCCATCGAGAAACGATCGAAGACATCGCCGCCGTACTCGTACGCGAAGCCGGTGCCGCCGTTGACCCCGAGGACGCGGATGATGTGGAGAATGACGTCCTTGGCGTACACGCCCGGGCGGAGACGGCCGTTGACGTTGATGCGGCGGACCTTGAGGCGGCCGAGCGCCATCGTCTGCGTGGCGAGGACGTCGCGGATCTGGGTGGTGCCGATGCCGAAGGCGACGGCGCCGAACGCCCCGTGGGTGCTGGTGTGCGAGTCGCCGCACGCGATCGTGGTGCCCGGCTGGGTGATGCCCTGCTCGGGGCCGACAATATGCACGATGCCCTGCTTGCCGGTGGCGCGGTCGAAGAAAGTGATGCCGAATTCGGCGCAGTTGCGGCGCAGTTCGTCCATCATCGCCTGCGCGAGCGGGTCGCGGTAGGGTTCGACCAACTGGTCAGTCGGAACGATATGGTCGACGGTCGCGAACGTGCGGTGCGGCATCGCGACCTTGAGGCCGAGGTCGCGGAGCATACCGAACGCCTGCGGGCTGGTGACCTCGTGGATGAGGTGCGTGCCGATGAGGAGCTGGGTCTGGCCGTTGGCGAGCGTGCGGACGGCGTGGGCTTCCCAGACTTTTTCGAAGAGAGACTTGGGCGTGGTCATGAAAGAGACGCGCAGCTTACCAGCCGCTTGTCATAACCGAAAGTACCATTTTAGCCTGCGGTGATGCCGGTTGAGCATCAGCTCCCCTTTTCCCTGCGCCAGCTCGCCTACTTCCGCGAGGTGGCGCGCCGGCTGCATTTTCGCCGGGCGGCGGAAGCGCTGGCGATCGCCCAGCCGGCGCTGAGCCGGGCGGTGGCCCAGCTGGAGGCCGACCTCGGCGCTCGCCTGCTGAATCGGACGCGTCGCGGGGTGGAATTAACGCCGGCCGGCCAATTGCTGCTGGATCGAAGCGAGCCGCTGCTGCGGGGCCTCGCCGCTCTGCCCGGCGACCTGCGGGCGCTCGCGGGCGGACAGGTCGGCACGGTGCGGGTGGGGTTCACGGGGTTGGCGATGGCGACGGTGCTCCCGGGGATCCTGCGCGTGTTTCACGCCGCGCACCCCGGGATCCGCCTCGAACTCACCGAGATGCCCACTTCCGCCCAGTTGACGGCGCTGCAGGCCGGCGACCTCGCATGCGGTTTTTTCCATCCCGACGCTCCCTCCCCGGGCTTGGAGACGCGGTTACTGTTGCGCGAGCGGAACGGGATTCTGCTTTCCGCCGCCGATCCCCTCGCCCGCCGCCAATCCTTGCGCCTGCGGGAACTGGCCGACACCCCGTTCGTGCTTTTCCCGCGGCAGCACAACCCCGGCTTCTACGACCGCATCCTCGCCGCCTTCGCGGAAGCCGGCGTGACGCCGAAAATCACCGAGGAAGTGTGGCCGCGCGCCAACGGCGTCGGGCTGGTCCGCGCAGGAATCGGCGCGACCTTCATGACACCCTCGGAAAGCCGGCATCTGCCCCCCGAGGTGGTCTGCCGCCGCTTGGTCGGCCCCGCGCCGGAAAGCCGGCTTGTGCTGGGCTGGAAGCCGCTGCCGGCGCTCGACCCCGCCTTGGGCGCGTTCCTCGCCGCCGCCGTGCGGAGGGAACCGGAAGCACCCTGACGTTACGCGCTCGCGTGCCTCGGCGCATCGCCGCGCGAGAACGGCGCTTTTCTGCTTGCGCCACCCCAACCGCTGGGACTCCCTCACCGCCCCGCTGCGCAAGCGGGCTCGGAATGAATGTCGGGGCGTAGCTTAGCCTGGTAGAGCGCTACGTTCGGGACGTAGAGGTCGTGAGTTCGAATCTCACCGCCCCGACCATTCCTTCGCCGCCCCCGCGACCGGCGTTCCCTTTACCCGCCATGTCCCAGCTCACGATCAAGGACGAGTCCCAGCGCGAAATTCTCGGCATTTTCCAGCGCACCGGCGCCCTGCTCAGCGGGCACTTCGTGCTGCGTTCCGGCCTGCATAGCGGACACTACTTCCAGTGCGCGCAGGTATGCCAGCGCATGGACGCGGTCGAGCGGCTCGCCGAACTTCTCGTCCAAAAGATCCGCGCCCACGGCATTCAATTCCAGACCGTCCTCGCTCCGGCGATGGGCGGCCTCGTAATCGGCCAGGAAGTCGCGCGACAGGCGAAGGCGCGGTTCATCTTCGCGGAAAAGGAGAACAACGTGCTCGTCCTGCGGCGGGGCTTCACGATGGCGCCCGGCGAGGCCGTGCTCGTGGTGGAGGACGTCGTCACTCGCGGTGGTCGCGTCGTCGAATGCCTCGACATCATCCGCAAGGCCGGAGGCAAGGCCGCCGGCATCGCGATGCTGGTCGACCGCAGCGCCGGCACGACGAAATTCGAGGTGCCGGCCCTGTCATTGCTCGAGTTGAGCTTCCCCACCTTTCCCGCCGACGGGCTGCCGCCCGAACTCGCCGCACTGCCGGTCCAGAAGCCGGGCAGCTGAGCCGACTCGAGTGGCCTTCAGCGCACGTTGACCACGACGTAGCGCACCCCGCGGCCGTCGAAGACCGCGACGAGGTTGCGACCGAGGCGGACCCGCTCGCGGGCCGATTTCAGATCGGGAACCGGACCGCGGTTCACTTCGAGGACGACCTGCCCTTGACCCAGCCGATCGCGGTGCGGCGAATCCTCCGCTACCCGCGTGATCACCAAGCCGGTGATACGCGGATCATTGAGTCCAAGCCGGCGGCGGATATCGGGCCCCAGCGGAGCGACATCCACGCCCGCGAAAAGCTCGTCGGGATTCTCGACCACGCGACCCATGGCGACCTTGAGATCGCGCGGCTTTCCGTCGCGCATGATTCTTAATTTCGCCTCCGAACCGGGTAACGTCTGCGCGACGATCAGCCGCAATTCCTCCCACGAGTTCACCGTTTGGCCGTTAACGGCCACGACCACATCGGAACGTCGCAGGCCAGCCTCGTCGGCCGGGCTGCCGGGCTCGATCTCGGTGACCACCACGCCGCGGGCGTCGCGCTTGAGCCCGAGCTGTTCCGCAAGATCGGCGGTCAGGGCGTCGCCTCCCGTTACGCCGAGAAACCCGCGCGCCACCGCGCCGGTCTCGACCAGGCTGTTCATGATGAACCGCGCGAGATTCACCGGAATGGCGAAACCGATGCCGACGCTGCCGCGCGAGGGCGTGATGATCGCGCTGTTGATGCCGATCAACCGGCCGCGGGCGTCGACCAGCGCGCCGCCGGAATTGCCCATATTGATCGCGGCGTCGGTCTGGATGAAGTCCTCGTAGCCGGAGACATTCTCCAACAGCCCCAGTTTGCTGCGGCCCTTGGCGGAAATGATTCCCATGGTGACGGTCTGGCCGACACCGAGCGGATTACCGACGGCGAACACCACGTCGCCCACGCGTAGCTTGTCGCTGTCGGCCAGTGTAACGGTGGGCAGACCCTCGGCCTCGATCTTCAGCACGGCGACGTCGGTCTTGGGATCGGTTCCAACGACCTTGGCCATGAAGTCGCGATCGTCGGCGAGAGTAACCTTCAACTCATCAGCACCCTCGACGACGTGGTTGTTGGTCAGGATGTAGCCGTCGGCGGAAACAATCACACCGGACCCCAAGCCCTCCTGGCGGCTCTCGCGCTCCTGGTCGGGGATGTTGCCGAAGAACTGCCGGAAAAACGGGTTTATCGCGATGCGCTCCTTGATGATCTTGGTCGAGTAAACCGAGACGACCGACCGCTGGGCCGGCTCGAGGACGTCAGCGTAGCTCTGCACCCGGCCGGCGGCATCGGCACCCCGCCCGAGCTCGGAAGAGTCGACCGTGACGGACGGAGGACGACCCCGTGGTGGTTCGCGACGGGCGTCACGCGGCGCGGCGGCCGGCGACGAAGCCAGCGCGATACCGTAAGCGACGGAAACCAGCGACCAGAGACGAAGCGATGCGCCCTTCATTCCGGAACTGTGGACACGCGACCCGTGCGCCGCAACCCGCCGCCCCGCCCCGCCGGTCAGAAGCCCTTCACGCGGAAAAGACCGGTGACGCTCTCGTTGCTGTTGATGCGCTGGATCGCCTTCCCAAGGAGCGAGGCGATGCTGAGCACGGTCACCGGCAACCCCTTGGTATCGATCGGCGTGGAGTTAGTGGTGATGAGCTCGTCGATCGGTCCCCCGCGCAAGCGCTCCACCGCCACGTCGTTGAGGATGCAGTGGCTGACCGCGGCGCGGATGCTGCGGGCGCCGTGGGCGCGCAGGATCTTGGCGGCGGCGCAAAGCGTTCCAGCGGTTTCCGTGATGTCGTCGACCAGCAGCACGTCGCAGCCCTCGACATCACCGACCACGTTGATCGCCTCGACGTTGGTGGCGCTCTTGCGCTTCTTGGCCACGAGCGCGAGCCCCGCGCCGAGCACGTCGGCATAGGCCGCGGCCATCTTCATTCCGCCGACATCAGGCGAGCAGACCACGAGCCCCTCGGGCTTGGTGCGCGCGAGATGCTCGAAGAACACGGGCGAGGCGTAGAGGTGATCGACGGGGATGTCGAAGAACCCCTGAATCTGCTGGCTGTGCAGATCCATGGTGAGGATGCGGTTCGCGCCCGCGGCCACGATGAGGTTGGCCACCAGCTTGGCCGTGATCGGGACGCGGGGCTGGTCCTTGCGATCCTGCCGGGCATAGCCGTAGAAAGGCAGCACCGCAGTGATCCGCTGGGCAGACGCGCGCTTCGCGGCGTCGATCATGATCAGCAGCTCGACGAGGTGATGGTTCGTCGGCGGGCAGGTCGACTGGATGATGAAGACGTCGTGTCCGCGGATGTTCTCGTTGATTTTAACGAACGTCTCTCCGTCGGGGAAACTCGTGACCGTGGCCTCTCCCAGCGGTTCGCCGATGGTCCGGCAGATCTCCTCCGCCAGCACGCGATTGGAATTTCCCGAAAAGATCTTGAGCCGCGAGTCGGTCATGCGGGCGGCATCTTGCGGCCGGCCCCCTCGGGAGAAAGCTTTTTCAGACCGTCGATCACTTCTTCCAGCGCATCGACCCGACGGAACAGATCCGGCAGCCGTTCCCGGAGCACCGCGACGCGACGCTCGAGCATGTAGGGAATGGCCGGACTGCCGTTGACGAAAGCGCCGGGCTCCACGTCCGCCGTCACCGCCGCCCCGCCGCCCACCTTGGCGGCCTTGCCGAGCGAAAGGTGCCCCGCCACTCCCGCCTGCCCGCCCAGCACCGCATAGTCGCCGATCGTCGTGCTGCCGGAAATGCCCACCTGGGCGCACAGGATGCAGTGCTTCCCGATGCGGACGTTGTGGGCGACCTGGACGAGATTATCGATCTTGGTCCCCTCGCCCACCGACGTGCGGCCGAACCGCGCACGGTCGAGGGTGGTGTTGGCGCCGATTTCAACGTCGTCACCGAGATCGACCCCTCCCACCTGCGGTACCTTCTGGTGCCGGCCCGCGACAAACTCGTAACCGAAACCGTCGGATCCCACCACGACCCCCGAGTGGAGTCGCACTCGACGGCCCACCGTGCAATCCGCCGCCACGACGACCCCGGGCATCAGCCACGAGTCCTCACCGACCGAAGCGCCGCGCCCGACAAAAACCTGCGCCTGCAGATGCGCACGTTCGCCGATGATCGCTCCATCCTCGATCACGCACAGCGGTCCGATCGTGGCGGAATCCGCCACCGTGGCGCCCCGGGCAACGACCGCCGTCGGGTGAACTCCAGCCGCGGGTGCGGGCCAGAGTTTCCGCTCCAATCGCGCGCAAACCAGCGCCAGGGCGACCGACGGGTTTTCAACCAGCAGGAAAAGCTGCCCGGCGGCAGGTTCGCCCGCGTGATCCGGCGGCAGAAGCACCACGCTCGCCCTCGTCGTGGCGACCTCGGCCTTGTAGCGGGAATTGCCGAGGAAACTCAGGTCGCCCGGTCCGGCCTCCGAGAGCGCCGCGATGCCGCGGATGCGCTCGGAAGTGCTACCCCGTTGTCCACGTGCCCCGGTGATCGCGGCCAGTTCGGCCGCGGTGAACTCAAACTCCATGCTCGGAGCGTGGGGCTTTGCCGCCGGCGCGCAATTCCGCAGAAGGCGCCTCGCACTCGCCAACACCGCTGACGCTACCCCGCGGTTCGGATACAGCCGTGACTCGTTCCCGGTGCGCCTACGGCCGGACAGGCTTTAGCTTTCGTCAACCTATCGTCCCTATCCCGGCGACCCAGGTGGGGACTGCTCCGGAATTGAAAGCCCGTCGGCGCCGGGCGAGCGGGAGTCTGGATTACTCGGCGCCACCACGGCTTTTCGCCGCGCAGGATTCCCTCCGCGGGATTGTAACGGAATACGTCACAAACGCGGTCACCACCCGGCGCCCTTGGTGAGAGTCCGCACCCGCACGAGGAAGTAGTTCGCGGTGATGTAGAGCGTGGAACCGTCGTCACCCCAGGCGCAGTTGGCGGTGGGCTCGAAGGTGTTGAGGCGGCCGAGCAGGCGGCCGTCGCGGGAAATGACCAGCACGCCACCGGGGCCGGTGGTCCAGACGTTGCCGTCGCGGTCGACCTTCAGTCCGTCGCAGCCGCCACGCAGGCCCGGAGCGCGCAGGGGTTGCGCGTTGAAGAAGACTCGCGGGTTGGCCACGCCACCGTCGGGCCGCACATCGAAGGCCATCACGCGGGTCGCCGCCCCGTCGCTCACGGCCACGTAGAGAATGTCCTCGCCGGGGGAGAACGCGATGCCGTTGGGAAACCGGATCTCCTTCGTGAGCAGCGAAACCTCGCCGGCGGGCGTGACGCGGTAGACGCCGTGGAACGGGATCTCGCGCAACGGCGACTTGTCGATGCCCTCCAATGCGTAGGGCGGGTCGGTGAAATACACGTCGCCATTGCGACGCACCGCGAGGTCGTTGGGACTGTTGAAACGCCGGCCCTCAAAGCGGTCCGCGAGCGCGGTGAAACGGCCGTTTTCCCAGCGCGCGACGCAACGTTCGCCGTGCTGGCAAAGCAGGAGCCGTCCCTGCGGATCGCGGGCGAGCCCGTTGCTGCCCGTCTCGCGAAAGCCCGGCTGAGGGGTGACCTGCCCGCTGGGCTTCAGATAAATCTCGGCTCCCTTGGCGCCCGGCCGCCAGCGGTAGGCGGTGTTGGCGAGGACGTCGGAAAACACCACGCCGCCATCGTGCCACACCGGCCCCTCCGCCCAGCGGAATCCCTCCGCGAGCGGTTCCATGACCGCGTCGGGCGCGACCAGGCGATCAAACGCCGGATCGAAGCGCTCGATCTTCCACTGGAACGGATGCGGTTTGTCGTCGGCGGCGAAGACCACCCAAGGCAGGAGCAGCGCGAGGAAGGGAATCGTTCTCATCGGGGGAAAGGCGGGGATGACCGAAAAACTGCACACCTCGGTGAAAGGGGTCGAGGCGGATTTGGCCACGGAACACGCGCGAAACCGCGGCCCGTGAACAGCCGAAATCAGCCCTTAAACCCGAAGCGTCGCGATCCTGGTGTCGGTCGTGATGCGGAACGGCCCGAGCCGGGGAACAGGAGCAAACGGAGGTAACGGAGGCCCGAGGGAATCCGGAGATCGGGAAATAAGGACTCCGGGCGAGTTGGGTTTCCGGATCTTCGGTGAGTTCCGTGGGCCAACCAGCTCAATTTCGTGCCTTTGGTGTGCTTCGTGGTTCCACCCTCCCCGTGCGCAAACGCCCTTCCTGCCCGTCTCTCCCTCTCGCCACGTATCCCGACTCTTCCAGGT
>JAURJO010000151.1 GCA_030832235.1 Verrucomicrobiota bacterium | reverse complement strand
TCGTTCCAGCTCACCGCGGCGCAGTTCGGTTTCTCCGGCATGATCCTCAAGCCGTGGTCGGAGCGTAAGCGCACCTCCGTCCAGGTCGGTGAATCGCTCCAGCCCGAGGCCGCGAAAGTGGCCGGTCTGAACGTTATCGTGAACACTCCCGACCCTCTGCCGGCGGGCGGCCAGTTCCCGATCGAGTTCGTGATCCGCTCCACGGCGGAGCACAAGGAGATGATGGAGTTCGCGCAGCAGCTGGTGCTCTACGCCAACACCGAAGCCAACGCGGGCGGGGGCATGCCGGTGTTCTTCTTCGCCGACTCCGACCTCAAGTTCGACCTCCCGCAGATGGAGATCGAGATCGACCGCGACAAGGTCGCCTCGATGGGCCTCAGCCTCGCGAGTGTGGCGCGCGATCTCGGCTCGATGCTCGGCGGCGGCTACGTCAACCGCTTCGTCAACGATGGCCGCAGCTACCGCGTGATCCCGCAGGTGGAGCGAGGCTCGCGCCTCACGCCGGACCAGCTGCTGGATTACCATGTGCGCGGCCCCGGCGGTCAGCTTATCCCGCTCGGCACCATCGCTTCGCTCCGCGAGACCGTGCAGCCGCGGACGCTCAACCGCTTCCAGCAGCTCAACTCCGTCAAGATCACCGGCGTGGGTCCGAGCATCAACGAGGCGCTCAAGAAACTGGAGGCTAAGGCCGCGGAGGTGCTCCCCGCCGGCTACTCGATCGACTACGGCGGCCAGTCGCGCCAGCTTCGTTACGAAGGTAGCGCCCTCTGGAAGGCCGCCGTACTCGCGATCGTGCTCATCTTCCTCGTGCTCGCGGCGCAGTTCAACAGCTTCCGCGACCCGTTCGTCATCCTGCTGGGTTCCGTGCCGCTCGCGATTGTCGCGGCGATGCTGCCGGTCTTCCTCGGCGAAACGACGCTCAACATCTACTCGCAGATCGGGCTGATCACGCTGGTCGGACTCGTGGCGAAGAACGGCATTCTGATCGTGGAGTTTGCCAACAGCCTTCAAGAGCAGGGTGAGGCCAAGCTGACTGCCATCCGGCGCGCCGCGGCCACCCGCCTCCGGCCGGTGCTCATGACTTCCGCCGCCACCGTCTTCGGCCACGTGATGCTCATCTTTGTGACCGGTCCCGGCGCCGCCGCCCGCAACAGCATCGGCTGGGTGCTCGTCGTCGGCATGGCCGTGGGCAGCTTGTTCACGCTGTTCGCGGTGCCGGCGTTCTACATGCTGATCGCGCGCGATCACTCCTCCGCCCCCCGTCACGGGCAGCCTGTCTCCGTCGGCCAAGCCCCCTCCGTCGTTTCCGTCCCGTAAACCATGAAGCCGTCGTTCCGCCTGTTCCTCGCCCCGTTGCTGCTCGGCACCGCCTTGCCCGCCGCCGAGCCGGTTCCCGTCCCTGAGACCCTTGATCTCCCGACGGCCATCCGGTTCGCCGTGGATAACAACTTCTCCATCCGTCAGGCGCGCGAGCGCATCCGGCAGCAGGACGGCGTCATGCTCGAGGTCTCGGCGCGCGAGATCCCGCGGGTCGGCGCCTCCGCCGTCTATCAGCGCAACGACCGCGACATCGCCAACGCGTTTCCCGCGTCGGACCGCACGTGGCAGATCAGCGTCACCGCCTCGCAGGTGCTTTATTCCGGCGGCGGGGTGCAATCCGCCGTCAAGGGCTCCAAGCTCGTCCGCGAGGCCGCGGTGCTCGACCTGCAGGCGGTCATCAACGAGGCGCTTCTCCAGGTGCGCACGTCCTTCTATTCCGTGCTGCTCGCCCGCGAGCAGATCAAGGTGCAGGAATCCAACCTCGAGCTCCTGCAGCAGCAGTTGAAGACCGCGACCGATCGTTTCGAGGCGGGCACGGTCTCCAGCTTCGAGAAGCTCCGCGCCGAGGTGGCCGTCGCCAACGCCAAGGTCCCTCTCATCACCGCCCGCAACAATTACCGCCTCGCCATCGAGGCGCTGCGGCTCGCCCTCGGTTTCAACACGCCGCCCTCCGCCACCGGCCGCAATGAACCGGTCTTCGCCGGGTCGCTTGATTTCACACCGCGGCAATTCGACCGCCTCGCCGCGCTCGACGCCGCGCGCGCCAACCGGCCCGACCTCGTTCGCCTGGCCCGTTTGGCCGACTCACGCGAGGAGGCCGTCACCTCGGCGAAATCCGGCGGGTTGCCCACGGTCTCCGCCTACGGCGGCTGGGCGCTGCGCAAGGGACCCACGAACAGTTTCGGCGATTCCAGCAACGGCTGGCTGCTCGGGCTCCAGTCCGACTGGGCCATCTTCGACGGGCGCGCGACACAGGGTCGGGTCGCGCAGGCGCGCTCGGTGCTCACGCAGACGCAGCTCGCGCTGGCCGAGGCGCGCCTCGCCGTGGAGGTCGAGGTCACGCGTGCCCATTCCCAGTGGCAGCAGGCCAGCGAGTTGGCCGAGGCCTCCGCGCGCGTGGTCGAGCAGGCGACCGAGGCCGTCCGCCTCGCCAACGCCCGCTACAACGCCGGCACGGGCACTCAGCTCGACGTCCTTTCCGCCCAGGTCGATCTGACGACCGCCCGCACCAACCAGATCCAGGCGTACTACGGCTACAATGTGGCCGTGGCCGCGCTCCGGAAGGCGATGGGGCAGGCCGACGAGTTCGCGGCGCCGTGAGGTCCGGCGCCGCCAGTTGTCACAGTTTCGTGGTCAGCGTCAGCGTCCAGCTGATCGGCTGCTTGAACGCGTAGTACCTCGGAACCGTCTCGCGCGCAGGCGAGGTGTAGTCGTTGTTGAGCGGCCGCATCACGTGGGCGCTCTGGGCGGTTGAAGAGTAGGCCGGGCCGCGGTCGTTGAGCAGGTTGTTCACGACCAGATTGGCCTGCACCTCGCGACGGTCCTTCAGCCGCCAGGTGTAGGCGAGGGTGGCGGTGACGATCGTGTAGTCGTCCGGGGTGTAGGCGGGCGTGTAGGCGTCCTTCGTCGGGTCATCGATCGCCACCGCCGGGTTCTTGGGGTCGGGAATGGTATCCTCGACCTTCGACCAGAAGATCTGCTTGCCGCGGTAGCGCGCGCCGGCGCCGACGCGCAGGCCCTTCAGCCGGCCGGTCTGGAAGGTGTAGTCGGCGAACACATTCGCGACCGGCTGGTCCTGCTGGAGGCGCTTACCGTCGACGATGTTCCGCCGGAACGAGTAGATGTTGTTGTAGGCGGTGACGGCGTTGTTCACGTCCGACGAGCGTTGGTTGATCGGAATCGAATCGTCGACCCGCGCGACGTTGTCAGAACCGATGATCACGCCGGCGTCGTTGGCGATCTGGCGGAAAATGGCCGCGTTCTTGTCGATGTAATCGCGGACGTCGGGGTAGGCGTTGGCCTCGTAGAGCCGGGGCAGGCCGAGGTTTCCCGTCAGCCGGAAGGCACGCGTGGGGTTGAAGGTGACCTCGATCTCATAGCCCTCGCCGCTGCGGGTTCGGGTGTCGCGGTACTGCGTGGGCAGACGGCCCATGCCGCGGATGTTGCGTCCGGTGGCGCTGGTGTCGCCGACGACATTGGCGTCGTAGAGCGTGTTGAAGAATCCGGGGCCGTCCTGCGGGATGGTGTTGTTGACCTCCTCGGTGGTGTAATAGGTGAAGTTGAGGTTCAGCTTGTTGTCGAAGAGCTCCATGCGCACCGAGTAATCGATGCCGGTGGCTACGGTGGGCTCGAGGGAGCGGCCGTCGATGCGCACGATGGAGCCCGGCGGATTGAACGTCTCGGCGAAGTTGATGGCTGGGTTGAACCACGAGGCGAAGTGGAAGACCGAACCGACGCTGCGGGTGACCTGGCGGCCCTGGACCGGCGGAGGGTTGTAGTCGTCCTTGAAGCGCACGCCCGAGTACTGCGGCAGGGGATTGCCGATCGAGTCTCGGGGCCGGATGGCGGCTTCCTGGACCGGGCCGACGGCGACCCCGTTGGCGTCGCGCGGCGTGTAGGTGAGGCTCGCGTAGTCGGCGGGGGCGCCAGGCCGGAGGATCCGGTAGGTGGCGGGCCAGTTGAGGGGATAATCCCCCTGGTGGATCTGCTGGCGGCTCTCGAAGAAATAGGAGTCGCGACGGACGGCGCCGAGGACGACCCAGCGGCCGCGGAGGAACTTCGCGTTGAGCGAGGCGAGGGCGTAGTTGAAGCGATTGGTGGTGATGTTCTGGGTATCGCGACGGTCGGCCTCGATGGCCCAGATGGGGCTGATGGTTTCGGGGAGGTTGGTGTTGGGATCGATGTAACTGAGCGTGCGGCCGGCGAGGTCGGGCGACGGACGGCTGGTGGTGTTCCAGTAACGGCGGATGCGGATGCGCTGGTTGCTGAAGGCCCATTGGCGCTGGTCGGTGCCGCGGGCGACGCTGAGATAGCGATGATCGCTGGTGTTCTGGCTGTTGTTGGAGCCGCCGAGTGAGTTCAGCGTGAAATTCCCGAAGCGGGTGGGGAGCACATAGGCGAGGGCGGCGCGGCCGTTGTTCTCGGTGAAGGTGCGGTATCCGCGCATGAACTGGCCGTCGCCGTAAGCTTGGAGAAAGTTGTCGTTGGGCTGGCCGTTCGGGAGCACGCGGTTGATGTCGATGTAGATGTTGGGCAGGTCGCGATTGGGTTCGCCGTTGGTGAGCGCGGAGGTGCGGTTGAAATCGCCGGCGATCTCGAAGTGCAGGTTGCCGCGCCGGTGGTGGTAGGTGAGCTGCAGATCCTTGAACCGCTGCGCGAGGATCGGGAGATCGGGCGAGAGCGTGAAATCCTCGGTCGGCGTACGGAAAAACGAGAAACGCTCCGCGTTGGCGAACCGGTCCCGCGGGACGTTGATCTCGTAAAGGAGGTTGGCGCCGGCGGTGTTGAACGAGGTGGCGCTGCCGTAGGTGTAGCCGGCGATGGGCGTGGTAGCGGTGTTGCCGCCCGCGACGGTGATCGGGTCGTTCTGGTAGTTGAAGACGACTCCCGGAGCCGCGAAGGGTTGATAGATGAAGTAGTTCGCTCCGCGGCGGTTCACTCCGATCGCGTTGGCGTTCGAGGGCAGGGTGGCGAGGGCGCGCGGCGCGGCGTAGGTGGTGCCGCTCCAGCCGGAGAAACGGTCGTTGAGGAATGTCACGGCCGACTGCCGCGAGTTTTCCCCGTACTCACCCTCGACGCGCAGTTCACCGTCCCGCCACGGTTTCCAGGTCGTCGTGAGGAACACCGCCTTGCGCTTGTCGAAGTCCTTCTGGCGCCAGCCGCCCGCATCGCCCCATATGCCGGCAGCCCGCACCGCGAAGCGTTCGCCGAGGGGTTGGTTAATGTCGAAGGTCCCGCGGTAGTTTTCCCAGGAGCCCGCGGCGAACTGAAGTTGCCGCACCGGACGCCCGGTCTGCGCGCGCTTGGTGGTCGCCGAGCTGATGCCGCCGAGCGAGCCGTTGCCGAAGAGGATGGCGTTGGGGCCGCGGCCGAAATCGTACCGCTCCAGGTTGTAGGAATCGCCGTTGTTGAACTGCGGGAAAAAGTTCCGCTGCGGCCGTCCGGCGCCCGCGCCGCGCACGGTGTACTGGATCGGGTTGAAGAAGAAATTCTGCTGGCCGTTGTCCACCGCCACCGTGCTCGAGGTGGTCCACTCGGCGGCCGACTGGAGGTCGGTGAGGTTGAGCGCGTCGAGGAAGTCGCGGGTTACCACCGAGTACGCCACGGGCGTGTCGCGCAGGTCAGTCGCGAGGCGGCCGCCGGCCATCGAGCTCGCCGCGGCGAATCCGGTGTCGCGGTCCGTGCTCACCTCGAAAGGGGAGAGGCGTACGGCCTCCTCGGAAGGCGCCGTGATGGTCGCGCGCGGGGAATTCGGGGTGGCCGCCGCGGGTGCGACCTGGGCTTGAGCGGCGGGCGCGGTGATCGCGAGGAGACAGGTGAGTAGCGGGGCTGGGGTCTTCATGGATACGACGAGAGGGGGCCGGGTATTGCCGGAGTTGGCAACCGGTGGCGCATGGAAACAAACCTGACCACTATGTCATCGTCAACGGGGGGTGCTCCACCATTCTGCCCCCGCGCCGTCACGCATGCCCTTCTCTCCCCCAGCCGAGACTGAAGTTCCCGTCGCGGAGGTGCGTCAACCGGTGGCGAGTTTTTCGCCGCGCCGGCGGGTGCGAGCTTGGGAGATCATCGGCGTGGCGGCAGCGCTGTTGTTCAGCGGCTGGTTTCTGCAGTTCATGGTCCGCGCGAACAACGGGTTCGAGGACTGGGGCGATCTCGATTACTACAAGCTCCTCGTGCGCGGCTGGCGGAAGGGCCAGCTGAACATCGACAAGGATCCCTCGCCGGAATTGCTGGCGCTCAAGGATCCCTACGACCCGGAGCAAAACGGGCCCTACAAGTTGGGCGACATCTCGCTCTACAAGGGCAAATACTACACCTACTTCGGTGCCGCGCCGGCGCTGACGCTGATGTGGCCCTATGCGGTGCTCACGGGGCGTGAGTTAGTGACGGGACAAGCCACGCTGGTGTTCTGCCTCGTGGCGTTGCTGACGGCCTCGTGGCTCTGGCTCGCGGTGCGGTGGCGATATTTCCCGGACAGCCATCCGCTTATCGCCCCGGCGGGCATCCTGTGCCTCGCGTTCGGCACGCACCTCCTCGCCCTCGCGCATCGTCCGATGATGTGGGAGTTACCGATCTCCGCTGGCATCGCCTTCACGCTGTTGGCGGCCGCCGCCTGCCTCCGCGCGGTGCACGGCGAACGGCCGGTTCTTTCGATGGCGGCTGCGGGACTTTGCCTCGGGCTCGCGGCGGGCTCGCGCCCGACGTGCCTCTTTGCCGGCGGAATGCTGCTGGTCCCGGTTTGGCGCGCTTGGCTTGAAGCGCGCCCGGGTCGCGCTGGGTGGCGGCTGGCGCTGGCGGCGGGCGTGCCGCTCGCGCTCTGCGGTCTCGCGATCATGGCGCACAACCACGCGCGTTTTGATAGTCCGCTCGAATGGGGTCAGAACTACCAGCTCTCAGGTGCCTACGAGAGCAAGCTGGTCCACTTCGCCGCGCGTTTCTTCCCGCACAATCTGTCAGTCTACTTTTTCCAGCCCCTGCTTTGGTCGACGGAGTTCCCCTTCGTGTTCGCGCAGGCGATCGAGATCTCGCATATCCCCGACTACTTCGGGACCGAGGAGGTG
>JAURJO010000150.1 GCA_030832235.1 Verrucomicrobiota bacterium | reverse complement strand
GTTCGCCTACCCGAAGGATATCCGCGGGATGAATCACCAGCAGCGCTGGGTCGACGCGATCCTCGCGAACCAGCCGACAACCGACTCCTTCGCCTACGCCGCGCTCCTCACCGAGACCGTGCAACTCGGCAACGTCGCCACCCGCGTGTGCGAGCCGCCCGTGCCCCGTCGTGGTGCCAACGTGGCCAACGCGCGCGACGTGAACCGTCTCGACTGGGACTCCGCCGCTTTCCGCATCACCAACCACCCCGCCGCCCACGCGCTGCTCACCAAGCCGTACCGCCCGGGCTGGGAAGTACCCGCGGCCTGAGACGGCTCGCAAAGTTCCCTCCGTCGGGTCGGTTTTGTAACCCCACTTCCGATACACGTCACCCGGAAGTCCATCGGTCGCTCGACCGATGCGACCGAAGGCGACGGTCGTTGACCTGACACCGGCGCACTTCGACAACAGAGTGCCGATGCGTCTCCGATTGTCCTCCCCCAGCGCCTCAACGATCGCAAACGGCCGCGTCCCCGCCCGCCGCGTTGTTCCCAAGGCCCCGCCGTCGGGACACCGGAACGGTCCGCCCTTCAACATCCTCGCTCTCGACGATGAGCCGGAATACGTCGATGTCCTTCGCGAGGCGCTCGCGCCGGATGGCGCCACCGTGACCGACACCGCGGACGGCGAGGAAGCGGTGAGACGTGTCGCGGACGGCGGCGTGGAGATGGTGCTGCTCGACGATCCGATGCCCAAAGTGAACGGATTCGAGACCTGCCGTCGGCTGCGGAATCTGCCCTCGGGCCGCATGCTTCCCATCTTCATGCTTACGGCGGAGGAGGATGAGGCGAGGCGCCGCCGCGCCTTCGCCTGTGGTGCGAGCGATTGCATGCACAAGATCGCCGCGCTGCCGGAGCTGCTCGCGAAGATCCGCGTGTACCGGGAGATCACTCTTTTGCAGCGCCAGTTGGCCGAGGAAAACCGCCGGCTGAAACAGGAGATCGAGGTGCGGGGCGATCTGGAACGCGTGCTGGTCAACTCGCTTGACCGCGCCCTGGTGCTGGTGAACACGCGAGGCCAGATCCTGTTCCAAACGCAGCTCGCCACGACGCTGCTGTTCAAACACCTGCCCGCCCACGACCGCGAAATGCTTCCCAGCGAGGAGGAAATCGGCCGGACCCAACTGCGACTGCGCCGTTTCCAGGATCGCGACGGAAACCCAGACATCAACGTCGTCTTCATCGAGGAAATGCGCCCCGAGCCGGGACCAAAGGACCTGATCCCCCTCGGCCTCACGCCGCGCGAGGCGGAGGTGTTGTTCTGGATCAGCCAGGGCAAGACCAACCCCGAGATCGCGCTCATCATCGGCGCCGCCCGGCGCACGGTCGCGACCCACGTCGAACACCTGCTCGCGAAGCTCGAGGTGGAGAACCGCGCCTGTGCGGCATTGATGGCGGTCGACCGGATGCGCTCAGGCCTCGGCGCCTGATCCGTGGCTGGCGCCGCGGAGTGACAGACCGAGGTTGCCCGGCGCCACGGAGGAGTGCTGTCTGGTCCGGCCCGCCCCGGGCTCCGGAACCATGCCCTCCTCCCACGCTTCCCCGCGCAAAAACGTAAGTCTGCTCGCGGTCCTGCTGCTGGCCGCCTTCCCGGCCGCCGCCGAGCCCGCCGCCGGTTACTACCGTTTCCCCGCCATCCACGGAGACAATGTCGTGTTCACGGCCGAGGGGGACCTTTGGCGCGTTTCCACTCAGGGCGGTGTCGCCCAGCGGCTCACCACCCACCCCGGCCAGGAGACCAACGCGTCTCTTTCCCCCGACGGAAAGTGGATCGCCTTTTCCGCACAATACGAGGGACCGGTCGAAGCCTACGTGATGCCGCTCGCTGGCGGCCTGCCGAAACGGCTCACCTTCGACGGGGAGAACGCCGCGGTACGCGGCTGGACACCCGACGGTCGCGTACTCGTCAGCACCTTCGCCGAGTCCACCCTACCCAACCGCCAACTCGTCGCGATCACTCCCCTGACCCTCGCGCGTAGAACCGTCCCGCTCGCCCAGGCCGACGAGGGCGCCTACGACGAGGCCGGCAATCTCTACTTCACCCGCCTCTCCGCCCAGAGCAGCCACGCCAAACGCTACGCCGGCGGCACCGCGCAGAACCTGTGGCGCTTCCCCGCCGGCAGCCCCGAGGCGGTTCCGCTGACAGCCGACCACGCCGGCACCAGCAAGTCCCCGATGTGGTGGAGCGGCCGGCTCTATTTCGCCACCGACCGCGACGGCCACATGAACCTCTGGTCGATGCGGCCCGATGGCGCCGACCTGCGCCAGCACACGCGTCACACCGACTTCGGCGTGCGTTTTCCCGCCGGCCAGGGCGGCCGGATCGTCTACCAGAACGGCGCCGACCTTTGGCTCCTCGACACAGCTTCCGGCCGCAACGCCGTGATTCCAATCACGCTCGCCTCCGATTTCGACCAGACCCGCGAGAAGTGGGTCGACAAGCCCCTCGACTACCTGAGCGGCCATGCGATTTCCCCGAACGGCGACCGCGTGGCCCTGACCGTGCGCGGACAGGTATTTGTCGCTCCCGCGGGCCCGGGCCGGCTCGTCGAAGCCTCGCGTCAAAATGGCGTCCGCTACCGCCAGGCCTCCTTCCTGCCCGATGGCAAATCGCTGCTCGCGCTGTCCGACGAGTCCGGAGAGGTGGAGTTCTGGCAACTGCCCGCCAACGGCGTCGGCCCCCGCAAACAACTCACCCGCGACGCCGCGACGCTGCGCATGTCCGGCCTGACCTCACCCGACGGCAAGTGGATCGCCTACGCGGAACGCGACCAGGAACTGTGGGTGCACGAGATCGCGACCGGCCAGGCCCGGCGGGTCGCGAAGTCGCCCGCCACCGATTTCGACAACGCCGATCTCGAATGGTCGCACGACAGCCGCTGGCTCGCGTACGTGATGTCTCCGAACCGCAGCGGCCTCAGCCGCGTGTTCGTCTACAGCCTCGAAGACGACAAGAGCACCGCGGTCACCAGCCCGCGCGCCGCGAGCGCGAACCCGGCGTGGAGCCCCGACGGGAAGTGGCTGTACTTCACGTCCGAGCGAAACCTCGAGTCGACCGTAAGCTCGCCTTGGGGCAACCGGCAGCCGGAGCCTCATTTCGAAAAGGTCGACAAGATCTACCAGATCGCGCTGAGCGCCGGCCAGCGTCGCTCACCCTTCGACCCGGTCGACGAGTTGAACACGGCGGAGGCGGACAAACCCACTCCGACCCCGGTACCGACGCCCGCCAAGGAGGAGCCGAAGGCGGCGGACGCGGAGCCCAAGCTGACCGAGACCAAGGAAGCGACTCCACCCGCCACCAAGTCCGCTCCAAAGGCTGCGGTTACCAAGGACGCCAAGCCCGCCGCGGTGAAGATCGACTTCGAAGGAATCGAAACGCGCCAGTGGGAAGTTCCGGTCCCCGCGGGAAATCTCGATCAGCTGGTCGTCACCGAGAAGCACCTGCTCTACACGGATCGCGGCGGCGGACCCACCGGGCGCACCCGGCTCGTCGCGGTCGAGATCCGCAACAAAGACGTGGAGACCTCCACGGTCATCGATGACATCAAAGCCTTCCGCCTGTCCGCCGACCGTAAGAAGCTCCTTATCCACAAGTCCGAAGCGCCCGGCCGCGGCGACGCCCTCTATGTTTTCGACGCCGGTCCGAAGGCGCCCGAGAAGCTCGACAAGGCCCGCGTCGACCTCTCCGCGCTCCGGTTCTCCTACTCTCCGCGCGAGAACTGGCGCCAGATCTTCACCGACTCGTGGCGCCTGCACCGCGATTATTTCTACGACAAGGGCATGCACGGCGTGGACTGGCCCGCCAACCTCGCGAAGCACCGTCCGCTGGTCGACCGCGTCACCGACCGCGCCGAGCTCAACGACCTCATCGCCTACATGATGAGCGAGCTCTCCGCGCTGCACACCGCGGTCCGCGGCGGCGACTTGCGCGACGGGCCCGAGGACATCGCGCTGGGCTCCCTCGGCGCACAGCTCGCGCGCGACGAAACCGCGGGCGGCTGGCGCATCGCGCGCCTCTACCGGGCTGATCCCGACTATCCGAAGTCGCTGGC
>JAURJO010000149.1 GCA_030832235.1 Verrucomicrobiota bacterium | reverse complement strand
TCCCGGATCACGCGTATAAATCCGAGGTCCGCGCGACAGGAGGTAACGGAGGCAACGGAGGAGCGGCCTGCGCACGGCAAACGCGCGGAATCATCCGTGTGAATCCGCGTCCATCCGTGGTTGAACCCGGCTTGGTGGATTGAACCCGCCGCCTTGTGCCTCGTGCGCCTCTTTGCGGCCATCAGCCCGGTTGGCCGCGAAAAGGCTCAAGAGGCGCAAAGGCCGAAATTGACCTCAGGCCATGCGTACGCCTTGGGTCCCATTCGCGGTTGCCTCGGCTCGGTTGGCTCGAGCCGTTGAAGGCGCGGTGCTTGTGACCCGTTTCTCGCTGGGCTCGGGCGGTTCGGATGCGCCTGGTGCACCTTCAATCGAGGGTGGTCTCCGACAATGGGCTGGTTTCGGGCGGGTGGGCGTTCTTACTGCGCGGCATGGCTGAAGGTGTGAAACGCGGGGCGGTGGCGGGAACGGCGAGCGGAGTGATAGCCTCCGTGAGCCGGGATGTGGTGCGCATCTGCGGCTTGGCGGCGGTGCGGGCGCGGTTTGCGCGCGATGCCGGTTCCATTCAGCGGCTCTATTTTGATTACGACACGGGCCGAAAGATCGGCGTCATCTGCAAGACGCTCGCCACCTCGCGCCGGGTCTACCGGTGTGTCGAGCCCGCTGAATTGGAGAAAATCGCCGGCACACCGCATCACGGCGGCGTGGTGGCGGTGGTGACTCCGCCGCAGATGCGCGAGCCGGGGGCCGAAGAGCTTCGCGCGTGGGCCAAGCAGCGCGAGGGGGTGCTCGTGCTCGATCGCGTCGGCAACGTCCACAATCTGGGCGCGATCGCGCGGACCGCCGCCTTTTTTGGTGTCGGGCGCCTCGTGATCTGCGGTCGCGAAGGCGCGGCGCGGCCGGTGGACGCGGCTTATCGCGTGGCCGAGGGCGGATTGGAAGGCGTGGAACTGCACGCCTCCGCCGATGCCATCGCGTTGGTGCGCGCGCTTGTGGCGGCGGGCTACGAAGTCGTGGGCGCAGCGACGCGCGGCGGAAGGCCGGAGCTGGCCCGTCCATCCGCGCGTCCGCTGGCACTCGTCCTGGGCAACGAGGAGCACGGGCTCGATCCGACCGTGGCAGCCGCGTGCTCGCGGCTGGTCACCTTGCCCGGTGCCGGCCGGGTGGAATCGCTCAATGTTTCTGTCGCCGCTGGCATCCTGATCTGGGAAGCGTGGGCGCGCCGCGGCTGAGCGGATTGACGATGGAGACTGGCCGGGCGGGCAGGGTGGAAGCGTCTTTCTTTCTTTCACTCATCACCCGCCTCCCGCTCTCCCGGTTCCGGTCTCCTGCCTTGTCAGTCACGCCGGTGCGCGCTCAGGGTGGCCGCGGAATCCCCACCGCCCATGTCCGCCCCGCAATCCTCCCCGTCTTTCGAACCTTTCATCCCGGCGCATGTGGCGATGCGCGAGTTCACGCTGCGTGCCGTGCTTACCGGCACGATCCTCGGCGTGGTCTTCGGCGCGTCGTCGCTCTACCTCGTCCTCAAGGTCGGGCTCACGGTCAGCGCGTCGATCCCCGTCGCCGTGATCTCGCTCGCGCTTTTCCGCGCGTGGTCGAAGACCGGCGGCCGCGACGCCACCATCCTCGAGCACAACATCACCCAGACCGCAGGCTCGGCCGGCGAGTCGATCGCGTTCGGCGTGGGCGTGACGATGCCGGCGATTTTGATTCTCGGTTTCGATCTTGAGCTCACGCGGGTGATGCTGGTCGGTCTGCTGGGCGGGTTGCTCGGCATCCTGATGATGATCCCGCTGCGGAGGGCGCTCATCGTGAAGGAGCACGGGGTGCTGAAGTACCCCGAGGGCACAGCTTGTGCCGCGGTGCTCAAGGCGGGCGCCAACGATTCCTGCCGCGCGCAGGCCTCGGCGTCCGCCCAGGCCGAGATGCGCGCCGCGGAGGCCGCCGGGCTCGGACGCTCGGCCGGCGCCAAGGTCGTTTTCACCGGATTCTTCGTGGGGCTCGTCTACAAGACCCTCAACGTCGCGTTCAAGGGCTGGAAGGATGTCCCCGAGAAGGTCTTTGGCGCGCCCCTTAAAGCCGGCTCGGTCGGAGCCGAGATCTCCCCCGAGCTGCTCGGCGTGGGCTACATAATCGGTCCGCGCATCGCCGCGGTGATGTGCGCGGGCGGCGTGATGTCGTACCTACTGCTCATTCCGGCGATCGCGTTCTTCGGCGGCGCGCTCACGGCGCCGCTGCCTCCGGGCACCAAGCTCATCTCGGAGATGACGCCCAACGGCATCCGCGGAGCGTACATCCTCTACATCGGCGCCGGCGCCGTGGCCGCGGGCGGTATCATCAGCCTGTTCCAGGCCCTGCCCACGATCCTCCACGGCATCCGCGCCGGTATGGCCGGACTCTCGGGTGGGGGCGCCGCGATCTCCGATGAAGGCGTCCCGCGCACCGACCGCGATCTCCCGCTCAAGTTCACCGGCATCGGCATCATCGTGCTCGTGACGCTCATCGTGCTGGCGCCCGCGCTGCACATGAACCTTCTCGGCGCGCTGCTCATCGTGCTCTTCGGTTTCCTGTTCGTGACCGTCTCGTCCCGGCTGACGGGCGAGATCGGCTCCAGCTCCAACCCGATCTCGGGCATGACGGTCGCCACGCTGCTCTTCACGTGCCTCGTGTTCCTCCTCGTGGGGTGGACCGGCGGCACGCACTACGTCACCGCCCTCTCGGTCGGCGCCATCGTGTGCATCGCCGCCTCGAACGGCGGCACGACGTCGCAGGACCTCAAGACCGGCTTCCTGCTCGGCGGCACGCCGCGCCTGCAGCAGATCGCCATCCTCATCGGCGCCTTCGCCTCTTCGCTCGTGCTGGGCCCCATCCTCCTGCGTCTGAACGAGTCCGCCACGGTCTACGTCCCCGCCGCGCAGGTGGCGCCGGGACTGCGCGTCGACGCCGCGAAACTCGGCGCGGCGCGCGAGGGTCTCATCGGGCCCCAGGCCAAGGAAGACGCGGCCGCCTATCGTGTGTGGCACAAGCCCGAGGGTCCGGGTGGCCCGGCCGGAAAGTATCTCATCAACGACCGCGGCGAGGCCGTCTGGCTCGTGGATCCGGGCATCAACGGTGCCTACAACCGCCGGCCCGACGGCACCGAGGTGCGCAAGTTCGACGCCCCGAAGGCCACCCTCGTTTCGTACATCATCAAAGGCATCCTCGACCAGAAGCTCCCGTGGGCGCTCGTGCTGCTGGGCGTGATGATCGCGGTCACGCTGCAGCTCTCGTTCGTGCCGGCGCTCGCCTTCGCGGTCGGCGTCTACCTGCCGCTCTCGGCCTCGACCCCGATCTTCATCGGCGGGCTCATCCGCTGGCTCGTCGACCGCCGCACGCGGCGTCAGGCCGCGCACGCGCGGATGTCGGAGGAGCAGTTCGCGGCCGAGAGCGACAAGAGCCCCGGCGTGCTGCTGGCCTCGGGCTACATCGCCGGCGGCGCCATCGCGGGCATCCTGATCGCGTTTCTGGCGGGTGTGCTGGGCGATTTCGACGCGGCGGTGGGCAAGTGGGCGGAGAAGAACAACCCGTTCTTCGAAGGCCCGCACGCCGACCTGCTGTCTCTGCTGCCCTTCGCGGTGATCGCGGGGCTGCTCTACCTCGTCGCGCGCGAACGCGTGCTCGGCCCGCGGAAGAATTGATCGGCTTCGTTTGCGCTCGCGATCCTTCCGCAGTGCCGGCCGTTCCTACCACTATGCCCGTGATCCTTCCGACTTCGGGGCAATTCCAGTCGATCGCGTCCCTTTCTCCCTCACTCCCCCTCGCTTTCCCTCGTCCCTCCCGGCGCGTTCTCGTCCGGCCGGCGATTTGTTTGCGGTGTAGCCGCGCCGGGGTATTTCTCCGGCGGCCCTCATGAACGAAGACCGCGAAGCCATCCTCTCCCGTGTCCGCGGCGCCCTCGCGCCGCTCCACCGTCGCGCGCCGCTGCCCGACTACGATCCCGAGATCGCGGTACTGCGGCAGGTGCTCGCCGGGCGTGACCTGGCCGAGTTGTTCGCGGAGCGGCTGAAACGCGTGGGAGGGCTGGCGTTCACCGATGCCGCCGCACTCGCGGCGCACCTTCGCGCGGGTGGGCGCAACCACGGGTACTGCGATCCGGCGCTCTGGCCGGCGTTGGCGCCGCATCTCGGTGACGGATTCACGGTCGAGCAGGCTTTCGACCGGAAGCGGGTCGACGACTACACCTTCGGCATCACGCGCGCCGCGGGCGCGATCGCGGAGTCGGGTTCGATCGTCCTTAACGACGCCTTCACGTCCTCGCGGCTGGCCGCGCTGGCACCCTGGGTGCACATCGCCGTGGTGCGGCGGGAGGACATCCATTGCGACATTTCCCAGGCCGTGGCGGCGCTGGGTGATGACCCGAACGTCATCTGGTGCACCGGCCCCTCGAAGACGGCCGATGTCGAGGGCATCCTGATCGAGGGTGTGCACGGCCCCGGCGAACAGCTCGCGTTGATTGTCTGACGCCGCGGATGGTCCCGATCGGAGGGGCCACCACAAAACACATCAAAGGCACGAAAGCGGTGTCGGGCCCCTTCCTGCGCCAAGCCTTCCACTTTCGCCAAAGGTACGGAGGGCAAGGCGGAGGACAGGCACGCCGCGGACCGCCTCGATTGAAGGACGGCTGAAGGCGTTGCCGACCAGCTCCGCGAGGGGTCAACCATGGAGGAACGCGGATCGACGCGGATAAACGGGTTTCGTTTGTAGCCGGGGTCGCTGACCCCGGACCATGCCGGCCACCGCACGGTCGACAGAGACTGAATTCAGCGCCTCCCAGGTCTCCCAAGACTTTCGCGACTCCAACGTCTTCCCCCTTCTTGCGCCTCCTGGGCCTTTTCGCGGCCAACCCGGGGCGTGGCGGCAAAGAGGCGCATAAGACGCATTGTGAGGGCTCAACCCAGCAGCCGCGGGGCAATTTTTCCGCGGTATCCGGGCGTTCCGTTGCGGCCCGTCTTGACCGCGGATTTCGCTGTTGGCGCGGATGAGGGTAATCGGCCGAAGGCGTGGCGAAGCAAGGCCATCGCCTCGGTTGCGGCTCAACAAGGCCTCAGCCCGCCCGCAGCCGCAGGCGGTATGCTCATTCCACCTGGCGCACGGGCAGGCCGGCGCGGGACCAGTCGCGGAAGCCGCCGACGTTGGCGGTGCGGAGGCCTTTTTCGGCCAGCGCGGCGGCGACGGTCTTGGAGCGGCCGCCGCTGGCGCAGTACAACAGGATCTGCTTGCCCTTGTTTTGCTCGAGGAAGGGCTTCCACTGCTTCTGGTCTCCGTCGAGGTCGCTCTTCGGCAGCAGGGTCGCGGGGGCGGCCACGCCGGACGCCTTCCATTCGGGCGCCTCGCGGACATCGACGAGCACGGCCTTGCCCTCGGCGACGAGCTTAGCGGCGTCCTGGGGGGTGACGTTGGCGACGTCGGCGGACCACACGAGGGCGGGGGTGAACACCAAGGCGAGCAAGGAGCGGAGGGCGGGTTTCATGTTCGGAGAAACAGGCGAAGCGGCGCGCGCTTTGCAACCCGCCGCGTGGCGCGCAATCCGGAGTGGCCACCGTCGGAGGAACCCCGGAGAGTTTTCCGATGCTGCCTTCGCGCTCGGGCTCGATCCCGCTGTTCCGCCTGTTCGGCGTGCGGGTTTACCTGCACTGGTGGTGGTTCGTCTTCGCGGCGTTCGAGCTCGCGCTGCGCAACCGCGCGTACACGTCGTACTCGTGGAACGTCGCCGAGTATCTCGCGTTGTTCGCGATCGTGCTCATGCACGAATTCGGGCATGCGCTCGCCTGCCGGCAGACGGGTGGCACGGCCGACGAGATCATCCTGTGGCCCCTTGGCGGGGTTGCGTTTGTGCGGCCTCCGCCGCGTCCGGGCGCGGAGCTTTGGAGCATCGCGGCAGGGCCGCTCGTGAATGTCGTGCTTCTGCCGGTGATCCTTGGACTGATCCGGGCCCGTACGGGGCTCGGCTGGGGGGCGGAGTCGGCTGACTTCCGGCATTTCCTCCAGGCGCTGTTCTGGATCAACGCCGGGCTGCTGGCCTTCAACCTCCTGCCGGTCTACCCGCTCGACGGCGGTCAAATCCTGCGGTCGCTGCTCTGGTTCTTGGTCGGCCGGGCGCGCAGCCTGCAGATCGCCACGATCCTCGGCATCGCCGGGGTGGTGGTGCTGGCCGGCGGCCTTCTCTGGCTGCAGCCGCACCGCTGGCTTTTCACGCTGCTGCTCGCGGGTTTTCTCGCCTCGCAATGTCTCACCGGGCTCCGCCACTCGCGCCTGATCCTCGCGCTCGAGAAACTCCCGCGCCACACGGGCTTCCGCTGCCCTTCCTGCCAGCAGGCCCCGCCCGGAGGCCCGCTGTGGTCGTGCCCGACCTGCGGCAACGGCTTCGACCCGTTTTCCACGGGCGCCGTGTGTCCGCATTGCTCGGCGCGGCGCTCGGACATTCCCTGTCCCCATTGCGGCACCGGCAGCCCGCCGGCGGCCTGGGGCGGAGGCCGAACACCGCCGATCATCGACGTGTGACCCGGCGCGGCTTCGCCGCGCCGGGAGGGAGGAGTGACCCTCCTTCGCCGAGCCTACGGAGGGCACGAGGTGAGAGGGAGTGAGGGGGAATTGGCGGAAGGAGTTTCCGAAGATCCGAGGGGGGCGCCCTCGGCTACATCGGACGCGTTTCATGACGAAGGTCGGGCAGCCGCAGCGTCGTTCAGGACTGCTTCCGAATGGCTCCGCGAGGGGGCAACCACGGATGCACACGAATCGACACGGATAAATGCGGTTCGTTTGTAGCCGGGGTCCGGTGACCCCGGACGATGCCGGAAAACGTACGGCCGTCTCGTCCTCCGATTTTTCCTCCATAGGCCCGGCGAAGGAGGAAGGAGTTTCCGATGATCCGAGGGGGGCGCCCTCGGCTACATCGGACGCGTTTCGTGACGAAGGTCGGGCAGCCGCAGCGTCGTTCAGGACTGCTTCCGAATGGCTCCGCGAGGGGGCAACCGCGGATGCACACGAATCGACACGGATAAATGCGGTTCGTTTGTAGCCGGGGTCCGGTGACCCCGGACGATGCCGGAAAACGTACGGCCGTCTCGTCCTCCGATTTTTCCTCCATA
>JAURJO010000148.1 GCA_030832235.1 Verrucomicrobiota bacterium | reverse complement strand
TGTACGGCGTCAACCGCTCAGAGCCGAAGGTCGAGGGCGGCAACCAGCTCGGAGGCACAGGTCTCTTCGGAACCTTCGCCCGCAATTGCCTGATGGCGCGCCGGCTCGTCGAGCGCGGTGTTCGGGTCGTGCAGGTGATCCACGCCTCGTGGGATCACCACAGCCGCATCAACACGGACCTGCCCCACAATTGCCTGATGGCCGACCAGCCGATCGCCGCGCTCGTCAAGGACCTGAAGCAACGCGGCCTGCTCGAAGACACCCTCGTGGTCTGCGGTTCCGAATTCGGCCGCACGGCGCTGGGAGAGAATCGTCCGGGCTCCCGTTCGATCACCGGCCGTGACCACCACCCCAACGCCTTCAGCCTCTGGCTCGCCGGCGGCGGTGTGAAGGGCGGCCAGGTGATCGGCGAGACTGATGACATCGCTTGGAACGTCGCCAAGGATCCTGTGCACGTGCATGACCTCCACGCCACGCTGCTCCACCTTTTTGGCTACGACCACACCCGCCTCACCTACCGTTTCCAAGGTCGCGATTACCGCCTGACGGACGTCCACGGGCAACTCGTACCGAAGATCTACAGCTGATCCGCCGGAGACGGCGCGAACCAAAACTCCGTTTGCCATTTTCACGCACCAGCGTGCAGTTTTGACACCGCTTCGCCCCCTGAACCTCCATCGCGTCCCCATGAAATACACCCTCAACGTCAACGGCCAGTCCCGCATGGTGGACGTGGCTCCCGACACCCCGCTGCTGTGGGTGCTCCGCGACACGCTCGAACTCACCGGCACCAAGTACGGCTGCGGCGTCGGCCAATGCGGCGCCTGCACCATCCATCTCAACGGTGTCCCAGCCCGCGCTTGCATGACGCCTGTCTCCACCGTGGGCCGCGTGAAAGTCACCACGATCGAGGGCCTCGCCGAAAACGGGAAACTCCACCCGCTGCAGCAGGCCTGGACCGAGCTCGACGTTGCCCAGTGCGGCTACTGCCAGCCCGGCCAACTGATGACGGCCGCGGCGCTCTTGAAGGACAACCCGAAGCCGACCGACGCGGACATCGACGGCGCCATGGCCGGCAATATCTGCCGCTGCGCGACCTACACGCGCATTCGTCAGGGCATCAAGCGCGCCGCGGCCATCAGCGCGGGTGTGAAGGAGGCCGCCCAATGAGCACCTTGACCCCCTCCCCTTCCGCGGTGGACCGCCGCGATTTCCTCAAACTCACGGGACTCGCGGGCGGTGGGCTCGCGCTCGCGTTTTTCTTCCGCTCGGGCGGCGAGGCGCGTGGGGCGGACGCCGCGACTAGCGGTGAGTTCAAGCCCAACGCCTTTGTCCGCATCGCTCCGTCGGGCGCGGTGACAATCGTGTCGAAGCAGCCCGAAATGGGCCAGGGTGTGAAGACCTCGCTGCCGATGATCATCGCCGAGCAGATGGAGATCCCGTGGCAGGGTATCACCATCGAGCAGGGCGACTTCGACGAGAAGCTTTACGGCGGCCAGAGCGCCGGCGGCAGCCGCTCGACGCCGAACAACTACGACACATTCCACCTGCTCGGCGCCACGGTGCGCACGATGTTGGTGCAGGCGGCGGCCCAGACCTGGGGCGTGCCGATCGCGGAATGCCGCGCGGAGAACGCGACCGTCATCCACACCTCGGGAAAGAAACTAACCTACGGCCAGCTCACCGCCAAGGCTTCCACCCTCCCCGTGCCCGCCAAGGAGCAGGTGACTCTCAAGCCCGCGAAGGACTACAAGCTCCTCGGCAAGCGCATCGCGCAGATCGACACACCGAAGATCGTCACCGGCCAGCCCCTCTTCGGCATCGACGTGAAGCTGCCAGGCATGCTGCACGCCGTTTTCGAGAAGTGCCCGGCATTCGGTGGAAAGGTGGTCAGCGCCAATCTAGACTTCGTAAAGACGCTCCCGGGCGTGAAGGATGCCTTCGTGCTCGAGGGCAACGGCAAGGTGAAGGAGCTCTGCCCGGGTGTCGCCATCGTGGCCGACTCCACCTGGGCCGCGTTCAGCGCCCGCCGTCAGCTCAAGGTTACCTGGGACGAGGGTTCGGTGGCCGCCCAGAGCTGGGACGGTTACGTGGCCGAGGCTCGCGCCAAGGCTTCCCAGCCCGGGCAGCGCGTGCTGCGCAAGGACGGTGACGTCGACGCCGCCCTCGCCGCGTCCGCCAAGACCGTCAGCGCGGAGTATCTGTATCCGTTCATATCGCACGCCAACCTTGAGCCGCAGAACACCACCGCCCACTGGAAAGACGGCGTGATGGAGATCTGGTCGCCCACGCAGATCCCGAGCATCGGCACCGGCATGGTGAACCGCGTCCTCGGCATCGCGCCGGAGAAGATCAAGCTGCACCTCAACCGTGCGGGCGGCGGCTTCGGCCGCCGTATCGGCGCCGATTACCTCATCGAGGCGGCGGCCATCGCGATGAAAGTGCCCGCCCCGGTTAAACTCACCTGGTCCCGTGAGGACGACCTTCGCCACGACCAGTACCGCCCGGGTGGACTGCACTTCCTAAAGGCCGGTCTGGATTCCGCGGGCCGCGTCACGGCCTGGAAGAACCACTTCTTCACGTTCGGCGAAGGTGGTTCGCCCGGCAGCGGCGGTTCACTCAGCCCCGACGAGTTTCCCGGACGCTGGATCCCGAACTACCTCGCGGAACAGTCCATGTTCGACACCGGCTGGCCCATGGGGCCATGGCGTGCCCCCGGCAGTTGCGTCTTCGCCTGGGTATTTCACAGCTTCATCGACGAACTCGCCCACGCGGCGGGCCGTGATCCGTTGGAGATGCGTCTAGAGCTCCTGGGCACGCGCGACGAAATGCCCGCGGGCTCCGGCGGCGGTGGCAAGGGCAAGCAGAACGCCGGCTACAACGTGGCGCGCATGCGCAACATCCTGAAGTTCACCGCCGAAAAGTCCGGCTGGGGGAAGAAAAAGTTCCCGAAGGGGTCGGGCGCCGGCATCGCGTTCCACTTCAGCCACAGCGGGTACTTCGCCCAGGTGGCGGAAGTCACGGTGTCCAAGGACGGCCAGCTCCGGGTTGATCGCTTCGTCACCGGCGGCGACATCGGCGAACAGATCGTCAACCTCAGCGGCGCCGAGAATCAGGTCGAGGGCTCCGTCATCGACGGACTCGGTGTGCTGATGACACAGGAGTTGAATGTCGAGCGGGGCCGGGTCGTGCAGTCGAATTTCCACGACTACCCGCTGATCCGCATCACCGATGCACCGCTGAAGATCGAGACCCACTTCCTCTCGACCAAGTATCCGACCACCGGCCTCGGCGAACCGGCGCTTCCTCCCGTGGCGCCGGCGATCTGCAACGCCATCTTCGCGGCGACTGGAAAACGCGTGCGCCAGATGCCGCTCTCCCGCGTCGATCTGCGCTGGTCCTGAGGAGGATCACGCTTCGTTCATCAAGGCGGTCCTTCGGGACCGCCTTTTTTTGTCCACGCGAACGCGGTCCGATTTCGCGCAAGTGTCCTTCGTTTCAGAAGATGCAATTCCGTCGCGTTCCCGTTTTCATCTCGAAATTGAACCCGGCCATCCTACGCCTTCGATCCACCGCCACCGCCGCGCCTACCCACCGATTCTATGCGCCCGTCCGAAGGCACGCCCCGAGATCAGTCCTCGCAAACCATCCCGCCGCTGCATGTGCAGCCCGGTTTCAACATTGCCGCACTCGACCAACAGACCCTGCTGACCGTGGTTGAGTTGCGGTGTGCGGACGGACTACGGGTCGCCCACCTCTCCCCGAGCCAGTGCGTCGTGAAGTTGGAGTCGGCTCGCCGCTATCTTTCGATGGCGACAACCCATTGGAAAGCGCTGCGGGCTTTCGGCGACGGCCCCGGCCGCTCCGTGCCCCAGGTTCTGTTTCAACCCATCCTGGACCGGGACTGCGTGCAGCTCCGTGAGTTCTACGAGAGCGGCATCAAAGCCTACCAGCGCGGCATTCTGCGGATCGAGGGCACCGAACCGCCCCCGCAGGTCCGCCCCGGCTCCTGGGCCTGGGAGCTACCGGGCGGGTGGGCGCGTTTCGCCGCCATCACCGGAGGCATGTTGGCCGCGTTTGCACTCGTCCGGCAGCCGCTGGCGTTGCCCTCCAGCCCCTGGGAGTTGCTCGCGGGCTGGGCTTTCGTGAGCATCGCGCTCAGCGCCGGGAACTGGCTGGCCGCGGGAGTGGTGCGCCAAGCCGGCGCCGAGGTGTACGCACCGGAGTTCGGCTGGAGATCATTCTTCCCTCGATTTCGTGTCGACCTCAACGACGCGATCATGGCCGGCCCCGGCGCGGTGGCCGACGCCGCCCTCGCCCAACTCGCCACCTTGGTCGCGGCGCTGGGAGCCTGCGCGTTCCTGTTCCCCGGCACGGCGCTGCTGCCGGCGGGCGCGCTGGCGACTTTGCTCGCCCCCTTCTGGTGGTCGCCGGGCATCCGCGTGCTCCACGCCCGCACTGGTCGCCGGCGGGAAGATGATAAATGGGACTTCCAATTCGAGCCCAACCGTGAGGTGTGGCGCGCGTTCCGGACCCGGTTGCGCCACCTCGACTTGCGTTTCGTCGGTGTGCACTTCGCCTACAGCTTCCTCTGGGTGAGCGCGGTGCTTGCGCTTGCTGGACTTCTTTTATCCGGCAACTGGTCGGAGCTTTGGCGCGCCTTTCACAGCTCCGGCGGCCCCCGGATCACCGCCTTTGTCGTGCTGGCCCTGCTGGGGCTCGCCGTGACCGCCGCCCTCAGCGCACTCGGGGCGGTCGGCTATCTCGGTTGGCGCGAATGGCTGGCGCACCGACCACGGCCGAACGCACGCGTGACACGCGGACAAGTCACTCCGGATGCCATCGCTGGCTGCGTCGGCGACTCGCTTCTTTTCCAAATGCTCCCCGCGGCCGATCGGGATCTGATCGCGAAGGCTTTCGAGCCGGAGCACCATCCGGCGGGGACGGTCATCATCCGCGAGGGAGAGCCCGGCGAAAAATTATACCTTCTCCACAGCGGGGAGGTGGAGGTCACCCGCACTCTCCCGAACGGACGCGAGGACCCGGTTGCTTCGCTTCTCCCCGGTGATGTCTTCGGTGAAATCGCGCTGCTCAACCGCAGTCCGCGAACGCGCAGTGTGCGGGCGGTTGAGCCCGCCGTGGTGCTGGCGCTGAGCCGTACCGCTTTCGAGGGCCTCGTGCTCTCTCGGCTTTCCCGCACACAGATCGAAGATGCGGTGCAGAAGATTGCTTTCCTCCAGCGGACGCCGCTCGCGGCCAATTGGTCGCCGCACGCCCTCGCCGCTTTTGCCCGCCGCGCCAGCTTTCAGGATTATCCGGCCGACGCGTTCATCCTTCATGAGGGCGAGGATAATCACTTCTTCTACCTTGTGTATGAGGGCCGGCTGGCCGTGCAGCGCGGACAGGAAGAGGTCGCCCAGCTCGGCATCGGCGACTTTTTCGGCGAGATCAGCCTGCTGCAGAACAGCATCACCAAGGCGACCATCGTGACCCGAACCCCGGCGCGATTCCTGGTCATGCACAAGCGGGACTTCCTGCAGTTTTTCGCGAAGGACTCGTCGATCGGCCTGCAATTCGAGGCGATCAGCTCGCGGCGCCTCGGCGAGCCGATCTTTCCTCTGCAGGGAAAGTCCCTCGATCTGATGAAAGCTTGATTTGAACTCCTCGATCCCGCCTCACCGGGCGGTCGGCGGCGGCCGAACAATCTGGATCAGCGTGCGGATCGTGATCTGCACATCGAGCCAGATGGACCAGTGGGTGATGTAATGGAGGTCCCATTGCAGACGGCGGTGAAGCATTTCCTCGTGCAGGATCTGCCCGCGGTAACCCATGCTTTGCGCCAGGCCCGTGATGCCCGGCTTTACGATCTGCCGCACCCGGTGACCGCGCGTCTGCCGGCGAAACACATCATCCAGCAGCGGCATGTACGGGCGCGGGCCGACGACGCTCATGTGCCCCGCAAGCACGTTCCAGAACTGCGGAAACTCATCGAGGCTGTGCCGTCGCATGAAATGGCCGAACGGGAAAATCCGCGCGTCCTCCGCCGCGGCCTGGCGGGCCTCCACCGGAGCATCGGGCTCATCCGCTCCCATCGTGCGGAACTTCAACATCCGGAACACATGCCCCTTCCGGCCGCAGCGCTCCCGCGTGTGGAACAACGGCCCCGGCGACTGCCACCGGTGCACGATCCACACCCAGAGACACAGCAAGGGCAGCAGCACAACGACCACCGGCAGCGCGAGCGCGAGGTCGAAGCTGCGCTTCACCACCCGGTTCACCGGATCTTCCAGCGGTTCCTCCTGCAACGCGAAGAAATGACGGTCATCCTCAAGGCTGGGGATGAACGGATGGGTGAACTTTTCCGCGATGTCGCTGTGAAGCAGAAGCCTCACCCCATGCTCCTGGCAGGTCGCCACCAACTCGGAAGCTTCCGCGTCGTTCGCCGGCAGCCCGAGGCGCACCACCTGCGCCACCGTTTTCTCTACCAGCACCCTCGGCAGCTCCCTCGTTGCCCCAAGCAACGGCATCCTGATCTCACCGACGACGGGCTCATCCGATAACAAACCCACCGCGTGCAACCCCAGTGGGCCTTGCCGGGCGATCCAGTCATTCAGGCGCGCCAGCGCCGCCGGCGGGCCCAGGAACAGCGTCGGCAATTGATGCCCGCGCCGGAACAGGCGTCGCGCGAGAAATCCCGGCAGCCACGCGTTGAGCCACCACAGCAGCAGACCGGCCCAGACGAGAAAGGAGCCGAGAAAAAGCCGGCTGATGCTGCGATCCTGCGTCGCAAACATCATCGCGAAGAGCAGCGCCGCCATCAGCGCCACCTGCCGCGCAGCCAGTCGCGCCGCGTTCGCCGCGCGCAGCACGTCAAACCGATGCGACCAGCCATATCCCTCTCGCCGCGCCAGCGCCATCCCGCCCAGCACACAAAGCAGGTACGGGAGGAGATTCACCTCCCGGGTCAATCGTACGATCG
>JAURJO010000147.1 GCA_030832235.1 Verrucomicrobiota bacterium | reverse complement strand
GACGAGTCCCAAGTCTCGCCGTGGGTCGGCAGGGCAATCGAATCCGCCTTCGGCCGTCCCGGTTTTAGCACGATCCGCGGCGGGCGGCCGCGGCTACACCCAAGCCGCCGCCATTCGTGTCCCTTGGTGTCCATTCGTGGTTCACCCGCTCGTGAGGATCCAAGGGCACAACAGACCAAAGGACCAAGGGAATGGATCCCTGTGAATCCGTCCATCCGTGGTTGACCCCACGCGGAGCTCTTCGGAATCACCTCCCGGTCATCCTCAACGACGCCTCGGGTCCCGTTAGTCGCCGCGCCGAGTGCCTCGGACGGCTCCCGGAAACCTTCGGCCAAAGCCCGGATCACTTCGTGTCCGCTGCGCCGAAGATGGGTTTCTCGAGCGTCGGCTGGCCGCCGATCCAGCGGGCGAGCCACGCCTGGAATTCCCAGTTCCAGTAGATGGAGTTCTGCGGCGTGAGGATCCAGTGGTTCTCGTCGGGGAAGATCACGAGGCGCGAGGGCAGCCCCATCGCCTGGTAGATGCCGTACAGCGCGGTGCCGTTCACGTAGGGCACGCGATAGTCCTTCTCGCCGTGGATGATCAGCATCGGCGTGCGGAAGTTGCGCGCGTAGGTCGTGGGGTTGTTGCGCTGCATACCCTCGGGGTTTTCCCACGGCCGGCCGCCGAGGACGTTGCTGAAGCCGAAGCTCGTAACGTCGGCGCCGAATTGCGTGATGAAGTCGTTCACGCCGGCGTGGTTGATCAGGGCCGCGAAACGGTCGGTGTGGCCGGCAACCCAGGCCGCCATGTAGCCGCCGTAGCTCCCGCCCGCCGCGGCCATGCGCTTCGGGTCGAGGTTGGGGAGCTTCGCGAGCAGGTAGTCGGTCGACTTCAGGATATCCTCGAGCGGCTTGTCACCCCATTGGCCGAGGATGCTCTGCGAGAATTTCTCGCCGAAGCCGGTCGAGCCGTGGCGGTTCACCCAGGTCACGACGTAACCCGGCGCCGCCATCACCTGCGAGTTCCGGCGGGAGCTCCACGCATCGCGATTCATGGTGTGGGGTCCGCCGTGCATGAGCTGGAGCAGGGGATACTTCCGGGAGGCGTCGTAACCCGGCGGGTAGTAAAGCCAGCCGTGCACGCGCGCCCCGCCGGCACCCTCGAACCAGTATTCCTCCGAGCGGCCGAGATCGAGCTGCGCCATCAGGTCGTCATTGAAGCGCGTGAGCCGGCGCGCCTGTCCCGTCGCGGTATCGAGCGCGAAGAGTTCCTCGGGCCGCGCCGCCGTGCTGTGCAGGAACACCACCGAACCACCGCGCGCGTCGAGGGCCGAGGCCGTCCCGCTGCGATGCACCGCCGTGAGCGCCTTTCCATCAGCGCCCAGCTTGAACACCGGCACCGAGCCTTTGTCCTCCGCCGTCACCCAGAAGGAGGCGCCGTCGGCGGCGAAGGCGGTGTCGGCGATCGAGAAGTCGTGCGCCTCCGAGAGCGGAGTGTTCCGTCCGGACGTAAGGTCATGCCGCCAGAGTTTCTGGAACTCGCCGCTGTAGTAAGGTGTGTCGAGACGCTTGAAGACCAACGAGCGGCCGTCGGGCGCGAAGCGGGCGTCGCTGTCGTCACCCTTGTTCTCGGGTGTGAGGTTGCGGGGTGAGCCCGAGCCGTCGGTCGGCACAAGGTAGATGTCGTTGTTCAGGTAACCGGCGTAGGGCGGCGGCGTGGAGTTTATGGTGACCGCGGCGAAGCGGCCGTCGGGTGAAAGGTCGAAGGTGAACTCGCCGCTCACCGTGAAAAGGTACGAGAAGCCCGGCGTGAGGTCGCGGAGGGCGCGGCTCGCGAGGTCGACGTGCACCAGCCGGTTCGCGAGGCCGTCCGTCAGCCACGCGTCCCAGTAGCGGAACGCGCGCGCCTCGCTCACCTTGGCGCTCACCTTCGAGTCCTTGCGGCGTTTCAGCTCCTTGCGCATCGCGGCGAGGTCCCCCGCCGCGAGTTTGCCCGCGAGCTCCGGGATGACGCGCGTGGCGAAGACGATGCCGCGGCCGTCCGGCATCCACTTCGGAGCCGAGACCGCGAAGGGCAGCTCAACCAGTCGCTCGGGCTCGCCGCCGTCGAGCCGCATCACGTAGAGCGCCGCGTTCTCGTCCTCTCCGCGTTTCGAGGTGAACGCGATTCGGGTGCCGTCCGGGCTCCACGCGGGGGAGCCGTCGCTCACCGCGGCCGTCGTGAGGCGTCGTGCCTCCGCCGTCGCCACGTCGGCCAGCCAGAGGTTCGCCGTGGCCTTGTTTTTCTCGACGGACCACTCCTGCACTGTGAACACCACTCGGCGGCCGTCGGGTGAAAGAGCGGGGCTGCCGACGCGCTTCACCGCCCACAGGTCATGCGGGGTGATGAGGCGCTTCTCCGCGGCGCCAGCCACGGAGACCAGGAGAGCGAAAACGGCGAGGAGGAGCCGGTGGGGAAGTTTCATGCGGCGACGCTGCACCGCCGCGCCGCCGAGTCAAAGAGGCGGAATACTCCGCCGCCTCAGCGGAACTCGTTCCATTCCGGGGTCGAATACTGCTCGATGAGGGCCTCAAGCTCGCCCTCCGGGAAATCCGGCCAGGGCGTGGGTGTTGCCTCCGCACCGAGGGCCGCGGCCAGTGCGCTCGAGAAAAGGTCGGCGAACTCCTCCCACGGCACCGCATCGCCGGCCGCCGGGCGCCAGACCGAGCCTTGGAACAACAGGCCGTCGCGGGAGCGTTTCTGCGCAGCGCCGGCGATCTTCGCGCCGGTAACGGCGTGCACGACGTCGTGGACCTCCGCGCGTTGGAAACACACGCCCGCCGGACCGTCCTCCTCCGCCCCGGGATCAGCGGCGGGCTTGGTGACGGCCGGTACCCCGTGCGCGCGCAGCACGGTCGCGAGCGCCTCGTGCACGACACGGTAGCTTTCCGACGCCCGTTGCTCCTCCAACGCGTGACCGCGCGGGATCACCAAGGCATAGGTCCAGTCGTCGCGGTGATCGACCACGCCGCCGCCGGTCGGACGACGGCACAACTCGGGCGGCCTCACCTCGTCGGCCGCGGCCGAAGCCAGTTGTTCGCGCACGAAGGCGATCCGCTGGGAGTAGCCGAAGGTGAACGCCGGTGCGCGCCAACCGTAGTGGCGGAAGCGCGCCACCGCGGGGCGCGG